>CAYOVU010000012.1:0-9940 GCA_964407505.1 uncultured Acidobacteriaceae bacterium
TCTTTCATGTGCTTCGTGAGATATCCGACCACTTCGTCGCGGCTGGTTAACTTGCGCTTAACCTCTTTCTTGATCGGCAGTCCAGTGTGCTTGCTATCAAAAGCCAAAATCTCATCGACCGAGTGAAATAGCTCCTCGGCCTCGCGGGGAGTGATCTTGACCTCTTCTTTGGGAGCTTGCGCAGGAGATGACTGTGTGGGATGGGCATTGCCTTCGGCTCCGCTCGGGGCGGGCTTGTCCGTCTGGCCGGGATTTTGATTCTGATTTTGTTGTGTTTGTCCTGAGAGCGCCGTCTGGCTTTGTGCCTGCGGCCAAGCTGCGTGGTTCAGCACAAGCAGCAATACAACCGGGAATAGCGCCCTCACAAGCTTCTTACTCAGCAGTCCAACGATATCCATTAGGAACGAGTGTACCCTCTTTCCTTATACTTTCTTCAAGGCCGCGAACAATGACAACCAATACGCCAGTCAATCTCTGGGATTCTGCCGACCACGCCCACGACTATCTAGGACGCGCCGATTCCATCTTGCACCGCGCAGAAGGCGAATCGACTTTGCTGGAGTTTCTTCCGAAGGCTCCGCGCCGTATTCTCGACCTCGGCACCGGCGATGGGCGACTGTTGGCGTTAGTCAAGACTGCTTTGACTGAGCGCGAAAGCGCCGGAGACCGCCATAGCAAGCTAGAAGCAGTGGCGGTGGACTTTTCGCCCGCGATGCTCGAAGCCGCCCGCAGGCGCTTTGCCGGAGATTCTTCGGTCACTGTTGTCGCTCACAACCTCGACCACCCCTTGCCCGCGCTGGAAAGCTTCGACGCGGTCGTATCCTGCTTCGCGATTCATCATTTGCTTCACGAACGGAAGCGCGCGCTCTATGCCGAGATCTACGATCTGCTGAACCCTGGCGGGGTTTTCTGCAATCTGGAACATGTGGCCTCGCCTACGCCGCGCCTGCACGAAGATTTCCTGCGCTGCCTCGGCAACACACCCGAAACCGAAGACCCGTCGAACAAGTTGCTGGATTTAGAGACTCAGCTGCAGTGGCTACGGGCGATTGGGTTGGTGGATGTCGATTGCCACTGGAAGTGGCGAGAGTTGGCTTTGCTGGTCGGACGCAAACCATAGCCGTTGTCATCCTGAGCGGAGTGAGAAGCGCGCGCAGCGCGCTTCTTGCGGAGTCGAAGGATCCCTGCAGTCTCGTTGCTATCCCCATCGCTTCAGGGAATTCTCGTGCGGGCTCTAAGCACTTGAACCACATTGCCACGGGGAGAATCCCAGGATTTGACCGTGGTGCAGGTGAAGTAACAGGGGTCCTTCGACTGCGGGAATCGATCCGCGTTCGCGAATCGATACCCTTCGCTCAGGATGACAGGGCTAGAGAGCTGATGTGGTTCGCCACCCATTCTCCCACTTCTCGCGTGCCCAGCGTTCCTCCGATATCCTGCGTAGTTTTTTTCTGCCGCACTGCTTCCAGCACTGCCGCTTCAATCTTGTCGGCTTCGCGCGTCAATCCCAAATGCCGCAGCATCATCGCGGCGGTCAGAATCGCACCTAACGGGTTTGCGATGTCTTTTCCGGCGATCGGAGGAGCCGAGCCGTGTACTGGCTCGAACATTGAAGTTTTTCCTGGATGAATATTCCCGCTGGCGGCCATGCCGAGGCCGCCCTGCAGTCCAGCGGCGAGGTCGGTAATGATGTCGCCGAACATGTTATTGGTCACGATAACGTCGAACGGCCGCGGATCCCGCACCATTTGCATGCAGAGGGCGTCCACGTACATGTGCTGCACAGCGATCTGCGGAAATTCGCCGCTCACTTCCTTAAAGACGTGCTGCCAAAGGCCGCCGGCGTGGGTCATGGCATTCGACTTGTCGCACATAATTAGTCGACCCGGCACGCGGCCACGCGGAGAGCCATCGAGCTTGGTGTGGTGTTCGCAATACTCGAACGCGTAGCGGATGATGCGTTCTACGCCCTTGCGGGTGTTGATGTCTTCCTGAATCGCAATCTCATCCGGCGTACCCTGTTTAAAGGCTCCGCCGGCATCGGTGTAAACGCCCTCGGTATTTTCGCGAATGACAACGAAGTCCACATCCTTCGGCTCGACGCCCTTCAGCGGGCACAGCTCCGTGTCGAGCAGCCGCACCGGCCGCACGTTGGCATAAAGGTCCATCTTGAAGCGCATACCGAGAAGAATTTCTTTGGCATGGATATTGGTCTTCACGCGCGGGTCGCCGAAGGCTCCGGCAAAGACTGCGTCGAAGTCACGACCCAGCATGGCGAAGCCGTCGGGCGGTACGGTCATCCCATCGCGAAGATAGCGGTCGGCGCCCCAATCGAATTCGCTGAGCTCGACGTCAGCTCCCGAGGCCCGAATCACTTTAAGTGCCGGGGGAATGACCTCCTGGCCGATCCCGTCGCCGGGGATGACGGCAATGCGTTTCCTGGAAGGCTTTTGCGAGTCCACGGCAGAAAAGCTATCACAGTACGAACAGAATGAGTAAGTAGTGTATTGGAAATCGGGTAGCTGAATGAATCTCGAGTTGGTTCGCTATAATCAATACTTCGATGGGATTTACACCACTCCAGGACGCACTGGGCCAGCAGACGGGGAATCAAGCTACCCCGTTGAGCATCGCCGATTACCGCGGGGCCGAGACGGCAGCTCGGTTTACGGATCCTCAGCAAGAGTTCTCTGCCCTGCTGCATGGGTGCGGAGTCTACGATCTCGGCTTCCGTGTCAGGCTCTCGCTCACCGGCGGCGACCGAGTACGGTGGATGAACGGCATGGTCACAAATAACATTCGCGACCTTGCTGTCGGCCACGGTGTATACGCCTTCCTGCTCAATCCGCAGGGACGCATCCTTGGCGATATGGTCGTGTACAACCAAGGCGAGGTGCTGGTTGTCGAAACTGATCGCAGCCAGATTGAAAAGATCATAGCCACGTTCGACCATTACATCATCATGGACGACGTCAACGTCGACAACCTTGGTGAGAAGTGGACTGCTCTTGGACTCTCGGGGCCAAAGTCATGCGTGCTGCTAAATGCGGCAGGAATTAAAACTCCCGAAATGCAGCCGTTGGAGATGATGACTCCACAATGTGTGTGCGACTGCGATTGCGTGGAATGCAAGGTCGTGCGTGGCGAGGATTCGCAATATGAGTCCTACGAAGTCTGGCTCGCTCCGAAAGATGTTTACAAGACGTGGCAGGCGTTGGTTCGTGCTGGGGCAATTCCAGTGGGCAGCGAGGCACTGGAAATGCAGCGCATCGTGGCCGGCATCCCGCTCTATGGCGCAGACATTCGCGAGCGCGACCTGCCCCAAGAGACTGAGCAGATGCGCGCGCTCAATTTCAGCAAGGGCTGTTATGTAGGGCAGGAGATTGTGGAGCGCATTCGCTCGCGCGGAAACGTACATCGCAAGTTCACCGGCTTTTTGGTGGAAGGCAGAGCCGCAATCGCAGCTGGAGAAAAGGTCATCTCTGCGGAAAAGGAAGCCGGCGAGGTCACCAGCGTTGCTACGCTGAACACGCCTGCGGGCGAGCGGACGATTGCTCTGGGATACATTCGGCGCGAGGCCGGCATTCCGGGGCGCAAAGTTATGATAGGCGCGGTCAAGGCGACAGTAACTCAGTTGCCATTTACCGGCGTCGCACTGGGACAGGCGGAAGATGCGGTGCTGCACAAGGTTTAAGATCGCAAGCTTTATAGAGATCGCTTTATAGAGAACCACGAGGATACGTTTTATGGCTGAGAAGAGACAAGAATCCGGTTTCACGGTAACCGACCGTCGCTTGTTCACCGAGGACGGAGAGTTGCGCAAGGACATTGCCGAAGAAGCGGAATCGCCGAAGGCTGCCAAGCCTCCGACCCCGATCCCGATTTCGGCCAAGGAAAAAGAGAAAGAAACCGCCTCAGACGCTAACTCCGTCGAGGCTTTTCCCGGAGTGGCAACCGGCCTGGGAGACGACATTCCACCGGCGCCCACGGTGGCCGAGCAGCAAGCGCAGGCCGATGCCTACCGTCAGTCGTCAAAAGAACTCGATTCGCGAGTGGAACTCAGCGGACACTCCGCCAAAGAACTGGAGATGACGTTTGAGCGATTCCTAGCGTCGCTCTACATGACGGCCATGCTGCAGCTAGGGCTGATGCACCAGCAAGGCGAGCAACCTCGCGTGGATATCATCGCGGCGCGACAGACGATTGATACGCTTTCCCTTCTCTCCGAAAAAACCAAGGGCAACCTGACCCCTACAGAGCAAAATTTTCTGCAGAACAGCCTTTACGAAGTGCGCATGGCCTATGTGGAAGTCACCAACGCTCTGGCGCGCCCGCCGCAGTCCGGAGCGGCCACAGGAACTGGGCGTTAGGCCGGCATGATAGTGCGAGCCATGAATGTTCAAGCATGAAGGCCACGCTCACGGTTCTGGGGAGCGGCACGTCGATGGGCGTGCCCACACTGGGTTGCGATTGCGCGGTCTGCGCTTCCAGCGATCCGCATGATCGCCGTAGCCGTCCTTCTGTGATGATCGAATACGCGGGCAAAGTAGTGATCATCGATACTTCGCCCGATTTCTACGCACAGGCCGTTCGAGAGCACATCACGCGTGTGGACGCGGTTTTTTACACCCACACCCATGCCGACCACATTCTGGGCATCGACGATCTGCGGCCGCTCAGCTATCTTCACAAGCCTGCGAAGTTGCCGCTGTATGCTCGTCCCGATGCGGCGGCCTTTTTGCGCAGGATGTTCAGTTACATCTTCGATACCGACTACAAATACGGCAGTCTGCCGCAACTCGAACTGCGGCCGATCGACGGTCCGGTGGAACTGTTCGGGGCAAGATTTGAGCCGGTTCGGCTGATCCACGGCGAAGCGGAAATTTACGGCTACCGCTTTGGATCGGCGGCATATCTCACCGACCATAGCGAAATTCCCGAGCCGTCATTCCATCAGTTGCAAGGGCTGGACATTCTTTTCCTGGATGCGTTGCGGCACAAGCCACATCCTACGCACTCAACCGTCGAAAATTCACTGCGTATTGTGGAGCGCGTGAAGGCGAAGCGGGGGTTTTTCACCCACATCTGCCACGATCTGGCACACCAGGCAACGAACGCGACTCTACCGGCGCATGTGCGGCTGGCTTATGACGGGATGAAACTGGAGTTTGAAATTTCTTAGATCTTGGGCCCTGATCTTACGCAAAACCTGGCACCCGAGACCGCTATCCATGCATGTTTTTCACAAACTCGAAGACGTTCCCGCTGGATTCGGTCCGTCGCTGGTGAGCGTCGGCAATTTTGACGGCGTGCACCGGGCGCATGCGCATGTGCTCGGCGAGATTGTCGCTCGGGCACAGCCGATTGGAGCAAAGGCGGTGGCGATCACCTTCGAGCCACATCCTGCGCGCATCTTACGGCCCGACTCAGGGCTAAAGCTGCTCACACCCGTGCCCGAGAAACTACGTTTGCTCGAAACCACGGGCATCGATGCAGTGCTCATGCTGCCCTTTGGGCGCGATCTTTCATTGATGACGCCGCGCCAGTTTGCGGAGCGCATCTTGAAAAAGAAGCTGCACGCGCGCGAGGTGCACGAAGGCTACAACTTCCGCTTCGGACACAAGGCCGCCGGCGACGTGAATCTGCTGGCGCAACTCGGCAAGGAGATGGGCTTCGAAGTGAAGGCCTACTCCGAGCAAAAGCTGCGCGGGGAGCCGGTCTCGAGCAGTCACATCCGCAAGCTACTGAGCGAGGGACGTGTGAGCCGGGCGCGGCATCTGCTGGCCCGTCCCTTTTGCATTCTGGGTACGCCAGGGCGAGGTCGCGGGTTGGGATCGAAGTACACCGTGCCAACCATCAATCTAGCCCGCTATGAAGAGCTTGTTCCGAAAGATGGCGTCTACATCTCATGGACGCGGGTGGGTTCCGAACGCTTCGATTCCGTGACCAACGTGGGCAACCGCCCAACGTTTGGGGCAGATTCATTTGCCATCGAGACTCATCTGCTGAACTTTCATCCTATCGATTTAACGCCAGAGAGCGAAGTCGAGATCTGCTTCCTTGACCGGGTGCGCGATGAGATCAAGTTTCCGTCGGTGGAGGCGTTGCGCGAGCAGATCGCGAAGGACGTGAACAAGGCGAGAAGATATTTTCACCTGCTGCGGCTCAAGTCGAAATAGACGCACTCGCACAGCCGCGTCCGATGAATGGCCGCGCAAAACAAAACGCCCCAGGCTCAAAGAGTCGTGGGACGTAAGTCGAGCAGCCCTCCCCCGAAGCCTGCTCAAGAACAAGAAGAAGGTTAGCTGGTCGGGAAAAGCTTGGGAATGGCACTTCCGTGGGGGTGCGGGACCGGCCTGAGGCGGGAGTAGCCTGTTTTGTAAGCAGCTCGCTATCGACTCGTATCATTAATAAAATAAAGAAGATGTCTTCGTCCGCCTCATTCAAATGAAGTGTTCGAAAGCCCGTTGAAAAGACATCCTCTAGCACCACATCAAAAAGTCTGGTGGAAACGACTGATTGCGACGATGCTCAATTTTCCACTAAAGCCCAAAACGGTAACCTACCCGCCTCAGAAGCGCACACCTGATCATTTTTGTATGTGCTCCTTCCATGGTTGTGCGTAACACTTCTCCCAGAGGTGTTGCGGGATAAAGAGGAATTCCGCGGATAGAAGAGGTGTGCCTTTGCGAAATCGAATCGCGGCTGCGTTGGTTGCAATCTGGCTCTTAACCAGCGCATCAGTTCATGGCGAAAAGACGATAACCATCGGCGTAGTCATGGACCAAGCGACTCAGGCAGAGAGGGAGCCTTTGCGCGCCTATCTCTCAAAGGCCATGGGAAGCCAGGTAAGTATTACAGCCCCGGATAGCTTCCGTGAAACCGTTGCTCAACTGGGAAATGGAGCTTACGATTTTGCGTGCCTGGGTGCGTTGATGTACATCCGGGCGCATGCCAAGTACGGAGTCATCCCGCTGGTTCAGCGTGCCCGGGATAAGAATTACTATACGGTCTTCATTACCGGCGCGAACTCGTCGATTCATTCGCTCAGAGACCTGAAAGGAAAGCAGTTCGCGTTTGGGGATAGGGACTCGACCAGCGCATACCTGATGCCCTATTACGAACTCAAGCAGGCAGGAATCGATCCCGAAACCTATTTCCACTTTCGTTACAGCGGAAGCCATCCCGCGACTGCAGCGATGGTAGAAACCGGAGTGGTTGATGCGGGAGCGATTGACGAAACGGTCCTCAACTTCCTGATCGGTACGGGAAAGATCGACGGGAAGAAAGTTCGCATTTTCTACACTTCCAAGCCGTATGTCGATTACGTATGGGTGGCGCGCAAGGACGTGCCAGAAGCGGAGCGAGAGAGATTTATCCACGCCCTTCTGGCTCTGAAGGAAGGAAAAGACGACGCCATCTTGAAGATTCTGCGCGGCAAAAGATTTGTCATGGCCAACGACCAGGAATATGAAGAGGCGCGTAAGATCGCACATGAACTAAACATGTTCTAGGCTTGGACATCCGCTTCAGTTCATGAATTAGGTGGAAGGTAAATATATTTTTCGCAAGCTAATGCGGCAGATAGCCCGTTTCCATCGGCAGCTTGCCATCGACTTTCACTACATTAATGCTGTTGTTGACGGAGCGAACGTCCACGAACCCAAGGGCCCCCGGAGTCGATTGCACAATCTTCAGTACATCGGCATCAGAATCCGCAACCTGAATCGATTCCTTGTGAGCTGCGATCAGCATCTTCCACTCGGTAGCACTCATCTTGTTGAGGTGTTGCAGGGTTTCGGTTTCGCCCGCAGAGTCTTTGTGCAGGACAAGAATGATCGGCTTTCCGTCAGGCCAATTCTTGACCTCCGCACGGACAATCTTGGCTAGATGAGCGGCGGTGACGTTATCGACGTTGTTGTCCTTGTTGACCACAACGGCCATATGGTGGGCGAAGCAAGGCGTGAGGACCGTTAACAAAAAAGCTAGAAGCGCGGCAACCCGATGAAACTTCATACGGACTCCTGTTCCACTTCGTCGTTACGTGAAAGTGATACGACGAGGCTAACCTACAACCGCGGCCAGAGTAGTCAAAACATTGTAAAAGCGCGGCGAGAGTATCAGGAAAGGAAACAGGCGGGAGTTAGAAGATCTTAAGTAACAAATCAGAGATTGACAATTCCTGAGCGGGCCATACAATCCCGCCTTCATGGCAATCGGCCCATTTCAACTGATCTCGCAGGCCACCCCCGGCCAGCGGCGGACGCTATTGGCGGCATCGCTTGGCTGGGCGCTCGATGCATTCGACGCCATGCTCTACGCGCTGGTGCTGGCGCTGTTGATGCGCGATCTGGGCATGAGCAAGACCACGGCAGGGTTGCTGGGCACTTTGACGCTTCTGGCCTCCGGCGTGGGCGGAGTGCTGTTTGGCTTTCTCGCAGACCGCATCGGACGCAAGCAAGCGCTGATGGCCAGCATCGTGACCTATTCCGTGTGCTCGTTCGCCTCCGGCCTCTCGACCAGCATTGCCATGCTGGCCGCAGCACGTTTCGTTCTGGGGCTGGGCATGGGTGGCGAGTGGAATACGGGCGCGACCCTGGTCGCCGAAACCTGGCCCACGGAGTTCCGTGCCAAAGCGATTTCCATCGTGCAGAGTTCATGGGCGCTGGGCTTTGCCGCTGCGGCGCTGGTGGCGGGCCCGGTCGCGCGCTATTTCGGATGGCGGGCCGTGTTCTTTGTCGGAATTCTGCCAGCGCTGCTCACCTTGTGGATTCGCCGCGGAGTGCCTGAATCAGCTTTGTGGGAGCAGCGAATGGCGGACGATCGAGCGGACTCGACCGGCGATCCGCCGAATCACGGTAGCAAAAAGGAAGTAAGTTCTGTCTCTACCACGTTTGCCACGATCTTCCGGCCGCCGTATGTCAAACACACCTTCGCGTTGTTGCTGTTCAACTTTTGCGGCATGTTTGCTTGGTGGGGACTGTTTACCTGGCTGCCGCCATATTTGTCGCTTCCAGTTTCGCAGGGCGGCCGAGGCTTCGGAGTAGTCGGGACGACCACTCTGCTGGTGGTGCTGAATCTGTTTGGGATGTTTCCTGGTTATGGCAGCTTCGGCTGGGTGGCGGATCATCTCGGGCGGCGGAAGGCATTCCTGTCTTACAGCTTAGCAGCAGCGTTTCTGATTCCGCTTTATGCCGCAGCGCGGGCGCCGTTGGCTCTGCTGGTGCTGGGAATTGCCGTGGCATTCTTCGGGACCGGAATCTTCTCCGGCTCAGGAATCATGGGCAGCGAGATCTTTCCAACGGCGGTGCGGGCCCGCGCCCTGGGATTCACCTACAATGGCGCGCGGACTTTGAGTTCGATCGCTCCTCTGGTCATTGGCCGTGTGGGACAGTTGAAGGGTTTGAGCTGGGCATTTTACTCGTGCGCGGCAGGGTATTTGCTCGCCGCATTGATCGCGACGCAATTGCCGGAGACATTGGGCAAGCAGATCGAGTAAGTCTTTACTCGATCGGTTCGACCATAACCGAGTCCCGAGCAACGCTACGCCCCCTGCACTGCACGATCACAATCGCGGCGAGCACAAAGATAATTCCCACGGTCTGGACCGGCCGCAGTACTTCTCCCAACAACAGCGCGGCCAGCAAAATCGAAAACACCGGCTCAAGGCAACTGGCGATGATGGCGCGAGTCGGCTCCAAATACTGCAATCCTAGGAAGTAAAGCGAGAACGCCCCCAGCACCGAGAGCATCGAGAATACGAATAGGAAGAGCCATTGCATGGCGGCGTAGTGTGCGAGAAAGATTTTCCAGGGAGGATTGATGACGAGCCAGAATGCGGCGGCGGCGGCGAGCGTCCACAACAGCACACGCCAGCGATCATAGCGGGCCAGGATGCCGTGTGCGGCAACGTTGTAAAAGGCAAACGAGAACGATGCCA
>CAYOVU010000013.1:0-30717 GCA_964407505.1 uncultured Acidobacteriaceae bacterium
AGAAATTTCGGATTCACCGCCGCGACCTTGCGGCACCAGAGCTTCGCCCATTCAGGCTTCAGCGGTCCGTAGAACGATGTGTTGATTTCCGTGGTATCGAAGAAGCGCGCCAGATATTCCAGCGGATGCTGCTTGCGGCGCTGCATGCCTGAGGGATAGAAGATGCCGTCCCAATCTTTGTAAGACCAGCCAGCCGTGCCGACGCGGACGTTATTTGGCTCAATCTGGTTCGATTGACCCTGCGGTAAACGAACTGAGGCCGAGGATTCCATGCGCGGAAGCGCAGACGGTGGGCAGGCCAAGGTTAGCACAGGACTGTCCTGAAAACAGTGTTGGACAAATCTGACGAAGTAGATTTTTGCGCCAGGCGCGGCATTGGCCCACAGAAGGAACTTGCGGCATCCTGCCGACTGTGCGAAATAGGTATATGATCTCCCGCTTGGCTTCCGCTCTAACCTTTTGCATGCTTGCCGGACTCGCGGTCCCTTCGGCGGCACAGGATGATAAATCCGACGCAGCCTATATTCGTTCGATGGAATTGAAGTGGACTGAATCGTATAAGAAGCGGCAGGTCGACATTCTCGCGTCGCTGCTGGCAGATGACTTTGTCATCACCGTCGAGGACGGTAACACGTACGGCAAGACCGGCTACATCAGCCATAGCGCCGAATCTTCCACGCACGTTGAGATCGCGGAAATGTCGGAACTCAAAGTTCGCATGCACGGCAATACGGCGGTAGTAACAGGCGCGTATCACGAGAGAGGCTTGTCCGGTGGAAAACCCTATGAGTATCACGACCGGCTGACCGATGTGTGGATGAAGAACGGCGGGAAGTGGCAAGTCGTAGCGTCGCACTACAGTGTGCCGCTAAAGTAGAGGAGCTTCCCAGCTTCCCACTTGCAGCGACCGTTCGTCCTACGGAGGCGCAGAATCGCAGGCGGAGAGTACGAAGAGTTAGCGCAGGGGAATAAAGTACCGCGGGAACTTGGCGCGCCGCATCTCGTTCAACCTTGAACGCGCATCATCGCCGTCAATCGGTTCCCCGCGCTCAGCGGCGGCGCAGCCTTCGTCGATTAGAGCCTCGATCTTTTCTCGGTGTGCAGCAAACCAGGCTTCGAGTCCGGCAGGGTCAGGATTTTCCATGCGGGCATTCTACCCTGCCTGGGTAATCAGAACCTACGGCCCGGAAGTGGGGGTGTGAAGACTATTTCAGGTTTATGCTTCCACGAGGATTACGTTTTACGTAACGCACGCAAGGCGGGAAAATCGATCAAGGGATTGCCTACGTTAAAGCGCCTCGGACAGGTTCAAGCCTAAAGACCTTTTGTCGCCTCAGTCCAGCGACAGCACAACCCAATACACGCCCGTGGGATAGGTCGAGGTGCGCGCGTAGCATGCGCCGATCGAGAAAGTGCGCAGATTGTGATCGTCGAGAACGCGTCCGGCTTCTGCGGGCAACGTCTCGGGATGCAGGCTGGTGTAGGTGAGCACGGTGTAGCGTTGCGCGAGTTGTTGAACGGGGGAGGTGCCGAGCTTGTCCGCTTGCGCCATGGAGCAGGCTGCAGAATCGGCTAGGGGCAGGCCCTTGTCAGTCAGATCGCGACTGGAACCATCGTGAATCGAGAGGTCATGGCTGGAAAGATCGCGGCGGGCGAGAGCAGGCTGGCGGGCTTGCTGCCGGGCCTGGATCACGGCCGCCGCGATTCGTTCCTTGACTTCGGCGGCAGAGTAATTGGGGAGGGCATGGCCGAAGTCTTGCACAATATACAAACGGTCTCCGCTGCGAATCACGCCCATCCCGACTACGTTATAGGCTGGGTTTAGCAGGTTCGCGCGATGCGGAGGGGAAAGCATGAGATGTTGATGTCCGCTGGCTGCGTCGAAATCAAGGGCGACGTTTTCTCCTTCCTGATCGAGTTGAAGGCGCGTCGCGCTCGCCAAACGTTGCGGGAGCGAGAGCTCATTCGCGAATTGATGCGAAAGTTGCCGCGCCGCAAACATCGCTTCCGCGTGGATACGAGCGGCTTGAGAAAGTCCGTTATCGAGCGCGAGCGGTGGTGCGCCGGCTTGCGCTCTCGCCTGATTCGCCAGGTCGAGCAACACCTGTTCAGCGGCGGAATCGTAGTCGCGGAATGGAATGTCGGCAGCGGTGGCAAAGGCCGGCTTCAGACTTGCCTGCGCGGATTTCTCTTCGGCGACATCGTTTCCGCCTGATGATGACGCCATCACCCGGCTCGACGGCGGGAACGAGGCGGCGCCCGTCACCAGCACAATCGTCATCGCGATTTTTGAGACCCGAGGCATCGCCTGTGCCTACTCAACGCGACCCTGGGAAGGATCTTGCTCGTTTCAAAACAGCAGGCTCAAACTTGCCGTTGGTGCTACGCTAGAATCCGGAATCCACTTTAAGAAGTTACCTTCGCTATGGAACCTGGTGTCATAGGGGTCATCGGCCTATTGTTTGGAAGCTTGATTGCTTGGCTGGCGCTACGTTCGCGCGCGGCCGCGCTAAGCGCCCGCTTATCGTTGATGGAAAAGCAATTAGCCGCCCAAAACGCCGATCTGGCGCGGCTTCAGCAGGCTCACACGGACGTAGTAGCCGCTAAAGCCAGATTAGAATTCGCCTTGGAATCGGAACGGAAGACCAGCAACGAAAAGATGGATCTGGTCACCCGCGCCAGCGAAGAGTTGCGCAACGCCTTCAAAGCAATGGCTTCCGATGCATTGAAAAGCAACAACCAATCGTTTCTGGTCCTTGCTCAAGAGCGTCTGGAACGCTTTCAGACCGAGGCCCGCGGTGATCTCGAGAGCCGGCAGAAAGCGGTGGCCGAGATGGTCGCGCCGGTGCGCGAGTCATTGAACAAAGTCGACACGCAGATTCAGCAACTGGAGATCGAACGCGGCAAGGCTTACTCGGCACTTTATACCCAGGTGCAATCGCTGATTACGACTCAGAAAGAATTGCAATCGGAGACGGGCAATCTGGTGCGGGCGTTGCGCACCCCCAACGTGCGTGGACGCTGGGGAGAAATTCAATTGCGGCGCGTGGTCGAGATTGCCGGCATGCTTTCGTATTGCGATTTTGCCGAACAGGAAACGGTAACCACCGATAGCGGACGCCTGCGTCCCGACCTGGTGGTGAAGCTGCCGGGCGGCAAACATGTCGTGGTGGATGCCAAGACGCCGCTGCAAGCTTTTCTTGACGCATTCGAGACTACCGACGAGGAAACGCGCCGCGACTGTCTAACCAATCACGCCCGGCAGGTGCGCGACCACATGAACACGCTCAGCGGCAAGAAATACTGGGAGCAGTTCGATGCGACACCGGAATTTGTGGTGATGTTTCTTCCCGGAGAAACATTCTTTAGCGCCGCGCTCGAACAAGATTCCGGCTTGATCGAGCATGGAGTTCTGAATCGCGTAATTCCCGCTTCGCCCACCACGCTGATCGCGCTGCTGAAGGCCGTGGCTTACGGCTGGAATCAGGAAAAGCTGGCGCGCAACGCGCAACAGATCAGCGAACTTGGCAAAGAATTGCACGACCGCCTGCGGAACCTCGCAGGCCACATCACCTCGGTCGGCACCGGGCTCGACCGCGCGGTCGAGTCTTATAACAAGGCTGTGGGCTCACTCGAGAGCCGGGTGCTGGTTTCGGCACGAAAGTTTGCAGAACTGGGCGCTTCGGTGGCCGAGGACATTCCTCAACTCGAGCCCATCGAAACCACCGCGCGGGCGCTCTCGTTCGACTGGGACGAAGATGACGCTTCCCCTGAACCGACAATCACCGACGAACGCAAAGCTGGCTAAACGCGATCGACGGTTTGTTTTCCTCCATTTTCGATTTATTGTTTCTAACTCTCTACTCTTCCGTCTCTTCTGCCTTCTCACATTCTCTTCAAGGGCAAACGTCTTTCGAACCGAATGAGTTTCGTCTAACTTCTTTCGATCTAAAGGAACACTCGTTCAGCACAGCACTTCCCGGGCCCTCACGAGCGCAGCCGCGCCTCGATCACGTCCGAAGGCACACTGATCGGCGGTACACTTTCCGCAGCCTCCTTTCGATAGTCCGTAGGTCACTTCCAGAGATAAAGCTTGCCTCAGGCCAGCCGATAACCTGATTGGTAAGGCTGCCTCATCGTTGTGAATTGCAGCCCTCTCACAAAACTTTCATTCAACAAGAGCAAGTTCGAGGAGTCATTCTGTCGTGAAGCACGCTGTGGCATCTCGCCTCGCCAAAGCAGGGATCACTGCCCCTGCGGCCGCGGGTTTGCTCTGGATTGCCGACAAGATCAGAGGCGTATTGTCAGTTCGGTCTGCCGATTTCATGCCGCACGGCTACTGCTATTTATGGGATCCGCATATCGTTTGGCTGAACGTTATCTCTGACGGCCTAATCACGCTCTCGTATTACTGCATTCCGGTTGTGCTCATCTACTTCATACGCAAGCGACGCGATCTTCCCTTCAACTGGATCTTCTGGATGTTTGGGGGTTTCATCCTGGCTTGTGGCACCACACATCTGATGGAAGTTTGGAACATCTGGCACGCGTCATACTTATTTTCTAGCATCGTCAAGGCGATTACGGCGACGATTTCCGTCGCTACCGCGATCTTGCTGATACCGCTCGTTCCGCAAGCAGTTGCGGTGCCGAATCTGATTCACCTACAAGAAAAGAATCGTCGGCTGGAAGAGCAGATTGCCAAGCGCCAGCGCCTTGATGCGGCAGTGGCCGACGCACCGCTCAGGCGTTGGGTGAGCAGCGGAATCGCTCTAGCTGTGTCTTTGATCGTTTTGCTAGGTTTTCTTTCCTGGAGGAGCAGACGATCATCATCGGCTGAAGCCGACCTCGTTGCCCATACCTATGCCGTAATGCATGGCCTCCAAGCCGCTCTGCAGCATGTAACTGAAGCGGGAACCAGCGCCCGGGGCTTTGCATTGAGTGGGAACGCCGTCTTGCTGGCGCACTATCACGCCTCGAAAGACACTCTACCGCAGGATGTTGAGGCTCTTCGTGGGTTGACTACGGATAATCCCAGCCAGCAACAGCGAATCGATTTGCTAGACCCTCAGATCGAGGCCGCGCTGAGATTCGCCGAGCAAATGGTCACAAAACGCCTGCAGTGGGATGCGGTTCCCACAGCCAGCGAGGTTCTTGAGAGCGAGAAGCTCATAAAAGCAATGCACGGTACGGTTCTGACAATGCAGGCCGAGGAGTCCGCATTGTTGAGCCAGCGTATGCGCAATACCGTCGCCGGAAGGCGGAGGACTGACCTCATCACAATCGCGGGCACATTCGCGGGAGTGATCTTTTTGGTAGTGGCGGGGGCGGCAATCCGTCGCGAGACCGACATTAGCTCCCGAGCGCGGACGCAGCTCCGCACGCTGAATGCCGAACTGGAGCGGCGCGTTGCGCAGCGCACGGCGGCTCTAGAGTCTGAGATGGCCGCACGCACCCGGGCCATGGCGATGCTGCGCGAAGGTTTGGCGACGCGAGAAGCAGCGCTGCGGGACCTGGCCGACCAAAAGTTCGCGCTCGACCAGCACGCCATCGTCGCCACCACCGACGTGCAGGGAACCATTACTTACGTCAACGAGAAGTTTTGCGCCATCAGCAAATACTCGCGCGAGGAGCTGCTCGGAAAGAACCATCGCATCCTCAATTCGGGCGCTCACTCGCCGGAGTTTTTCCGACAGATGTATCGCGCGATCGCCAATGGACAGGTGTGGCGGGGGGACATCTGCAATCGCGCCAAGGACGGTTCGATTTACTGGGTGGATACGACCATCGTCCCATTCCTCGATGCCGACGGAAAACCGCGGCAATACATGGCGATCCGCGCCGACATCACCGAGCGCAAACGCGCCGAGGAGGCGCGGAGACGGCTGGCAGCGGTAGTGGAGTCCTCCGATGACGCGATCATCAGCAAGACCCTGGACGGCACCATCACCGCCTGGAATCAGGGTGCGGAAAAAATATTTGGCTATTCGGGATCCGAGATCATGGGCAAACCGGCGTTGATGCTGTTTCCGCCGGAGGGCGCCGACGAGGAGCCCGCCATTCTCGCACGTATCGCGCGTGGTGAGAGCGTTCGTCATTACGAAACCATCCGGGTCCGCAGGGACGGCAAAAGAATCGATGTTTCTGTGACGATTTCGCCGATTCGAGACAGCAGCGGGGCAATCGTTGGCGCTTCAAAAATTGCTCGCGACATCACCGAACGCAAGCAGGCGGAAGCGGCGCTGCGGGAAAGCGAAGAGCGGCTGCGGCTTTTTATCGAACACGCACCAGCAGCACTGGCGATGTTTGATCGTGAAATGCGTTATCAGCAGGTGAGCCGGCGCTGGCTAGCCGACTACGGCTTGGCCGGCCGAGACGTGATCGGCGTTTCGCACTATGAGATTTTCTCCGAAGTTCCCGAGCGGTGGAAGACGATCCACCGCCGCGGCATGGCCGGCGAGGTGTTAGGGGGGGATAACGACCGCTTCGAACGGGCCGATGGTACCGAGCAGTGGCTGAAGTGGGAGGTACGGCCCTGGTACGGGACAACAGGGGAAATCGGCGGGATCGTTATCTTTGCCGAGGACATCACCGAGAGCAAACGAGCAGAGGAAGCGCGGCAAGTTTCAGAACAGCGCTACCGGCGCTTCGTGGAACGTACCGCCGCCGGTGTACTGCGCAACACCCCAGACGGCCGCATTCTGGAGAGCAACGACGCCATGGTGCGGATGCTTGGGTACGCCTCTCGCGCAGAGTTTCTGAACCGCCCCACGCCGGAGATTCATTACCTTAACCCCGGCGATCGTCAGGAACTGCTCAGGCAGATCAAGGAACACAAGACGCTTAACAATTACGAAGTCTGCTTCAAAGACAAAGAAGACAGGCCTGTCTGGGTGGTCATGAGCCTGGTGCTGGTGGAGGGTGAGGACGACGCGGGCGACGTGATCGAGGCAACAGTCATCGACATCACCGCTCGCAAGGAAGCGGAAAGGCGGCTGGCCGGACAAGCGGAGGAACTGTTACGGCAATCGGAAGAATTGATGCGATCTCGCGAAGCCATCGAGAGCCAAGCGCGCATGTTGCGGTCTGTGCTGGACGGCATGGGGGAAGGGCTCGTGGTCACCAACAAACAAGGGGAATTGGTTCTTTCGAATCCGGCAGCGGAGAGAATCCTGGGCCGGGAGGTGACAAACATTTCAATTGGCGCCCGGGCCGAACATTTCGGCTTTTACTTACCGGATGGTGTAACCCCTTTCCCACCCGACCGGCTTCCAATTGTGCATGCCTTGCGCGGCGAAACCTGCGAGATCGAAGGAATCATACACAATCCGAAGCTCGGAGTCGTCTGGGCTGCGTCCAGCGGGCGGCCTGTGAGAGACGAGAACGGAATGGTCTGGGGCGGCCTAGTAGTATTCCGCGACATTACGCAGGCCAAAGCCGCAGCCGGGGAACTGGCGATCAAGACGGAGGAACTAGAGCGTTCCCGCGAAGCCCTTGAAATCCAGACTCTGCTTCTCCAGTCCGTGCTCGACAGCATGGAGGAGGGGTTGGTGGTCGCTGACGAGCAGGGAAAATTCGTGATCTGGAATCCAGCGGCCGAGAAGATCATGGGCCGCGGAGCAGCTAACGTGCTTCCCGCGAAGTGGAGCGAACACTATCGCATTTTTCGAGCCGACATGATAACCCCTTTCCCGCCCGACCAGCTCACGCTGGCGCGCGCAATTCGCGGCGAAACCAGCAGTGCCGAGATGTTTGTTCGCGATGCGGAGCTTGGCCAAAGTCTCTGGATCGAAGTAAGCGGCGGCCCCTTGAAAGATAGGAGCGGTAGATTGCACGGCGGCGTCGTGTCGATCCGCGACATTAGCCAAAGAAAGGCCGACGAACAGAAAATCCGCGAACTCAACGAAGACCTTGAGGAGCGCGTGGCACAGCGTACGGAAGAACTGGAGGCCTCCAACCTAGAGCTGGAGGCTTTCACCTACTCGGTCTCCCATGATCTGCGGGCACCTCTCCGGCACATCGGCGGCTTTTCCAGAATTCTGATCGAGGATTTTGGCCCCAAGATTGAGCCCGAGGCCTTCAGCCATTTGCGGCGCATTGAAGACGGGACCCGGCGCATGGGGCTGCTAGTGGATGAACTTCTGAATCTGGCGCGGGTTGGCCGTCACGCTCTCAAGCTGGAGGTTACCCCGCTGAATCCGATCATTGAGGAAGTCATATCCCTGTTGCAGCCGGAGATTGGAAGCCGCGCTGTCGAGTGGAAGATTGCAGAACTGCCTCCCGCCATGTGCGATCCGGTTCTGGTGAAACAGGTGTTCCAGAACCTGCTAGCTAACGCCCTCAAGTTCACTCGTCCCCGCGAGCGGGCTGTCCTCGAGATTGGCCACCGGCAAGAGAGCGGACAGATTCTCCTCTTCGTTCGCGACAACGGAGTTGGTTTCAGCATGAAATACCAAGACAAACTCTTCGGCGTCTTCCAGCGCTTGCATCGCGCCGAGGATTTCGAGGGTACCGGCATTGGCCTGGCTACCGTGAAACGCATCGTTCACAAACACGGCGGGCGCGTGTGGGCCAATGCAGAACTGGATAAAGGCGCGACATTTTATTTCACGCTTGGCGCCGCTAAACCAAAGGCAATTATCCGGAGCCAGGTTATACCCAGCGGCGCTGAGAACAAAACCACAATGGCAGGAGCTTGAATATGGACTCAACTGAAGTTGACATTCTTTTGGTCGATGATAGCCAAGACGACATAGATCTGACGCTGCATGCTTTGCGTTCGGAGAACCTCGCCAACCGCGTCTTCGTCGTCCACGATGGGGAGGAAGCTTTGGATTTCTTGTTTTGCAGCGGACCTCACAGCAACCGGTCTTTCGATCAGCCGCCCAAGCTGGTTTTGCTGGATCTAAAGCTGCCCAAAGTGGACGGCATGCAAGTGCTCAAAAAGGTTAAAGGTGACGCGCGAACGAGGAATATCCCGATCGTTCTACTGACTTCGTCGCGCGAAGAACGCGATCGGATCAGCGGGTATGACTCCGGCGTAAACAGCTACCTGCAGAAACCGGTGGACTTTGCCGAGTTCCGGAAGGTGGTGAAGCTGGCGGGATTGTACTGGCTGGTCACCAATCAGCCTCCGGTAAGAAATGCCGGAGGAGCAACTGCGGGAGGCGGGCAATGAGCAGTACCGCGACCAGACTCGAAGAGCAGGACTCCACGAAGCTCAAGACCAAGCTGCGCGTTCTACTAGTAGAAGACAACGCCGACGATGCCGCGCTGATGCTGCACGGACTGCGCAAAGAAGGTTTCGAAATTTCCAAGACCGTAGTTCGCACCGCTGCCGACTTCCGGCGGCAAGTGAAAGAAGAGCTTCCCGACGTTGTTCTTGCGGATTACAACCTGGGCGAGTGGAGAGGCATTGAAACGATCGAGATTCTACGCGGTGAGGGCCTCGATATCCCCGTCATCATGGTCACAGGTGCGCTCGGCGACGTGGCCGCGGTGAAATGCATCAAGGACGGGGCCACGGATTACGTCCTTAAAGACGGGCTGGCGCGTCTGCCCGAAGCCATCCGCCGCGCTCTCCTGGAAAAACAGGAGAGAGACCTGCGCCATAAGGTGGAAGAGGATCTGGCGCACAAAGTAGATGAGCTAGCACGTTCCAATGCCGACCTCGAGCAGTTCGCCTATGTCGCCTCGCACGATCTGCAGGAACCGCTGCGCATGGTGGTGGCCTACACCCAGCTTCTTTCCGAGCGCTACCGCGGCAAGTTCGATGAGAATGCCGATAAGTTCCTCGGCTATGCCTCTGAGGGAGCGATGCGCATGCAGGTGCTCATTCAGGATCTGCTGTCGTTTTCGCGGGTAGGGCGAAACGGCCGTGCCAGTGGAGCTGTCGATTGCAATGCCGTGGTCGATGAAGTACTGCAGACTCTGGCTTCCCCCATTCAGGAAAGTGGCGCTGTAGTTACTCGTGCCGGGCTGCCTGCTGTCTGGGCGGATCGGACGCAGGTGGCGCAGCTCTTCCAGAACCTCATCGGCAATGCCCTGAAGTTTCGAGGAAAAGAAAAGCCCGTCATTTCCGTGCAAGTGGAAAAAGCCAATCAGCAATGGTTATTCGATGTCACCGACAATGGAATCGGGATTGCGCCGGAGTCCGCGGAGAACGTCTTTGTGATTTTTCAGCGTCTGCACACCCGCGCCGAATACCCGGGGAACGGCATCGGTCTGGCCATCTGCAAAAAAATCGTCGAACGCTATGGCGGAAGAATCTGGATCGAACCACGGGCTGGTTCCGGTACCACGTTCAAGTTCACCCTGCCTGCGCGCGCGGCAGACGACACATTGGCGGTGCAGTCATGAGGGCGGTACCGCAGCTCCTGGTGGTGGACGATAACCCGGCCGATGTGGTGCTGGTTCGCGAGGCGCTGGCAGGGAGCGCGCATCGTCCCGAAATCAGCAATGTGGAGGATGGCGAAGAAGCGCTGACGTTTCTAAACCGCGGCAAGAAATATATGAACGCGCTTCGGCCCGATCTGATCATCCTGGACTTGAATCTGCCCAAGAAACATGGCCAGTCAGTGTTAGCCGACATTAAGAGCACTCCGGACCTGTGCCGCATTCCGGTTGTGGTTTTCAGCACCTCGCAGGCGCGCCAGGATATCGTCCGCAGTTACGAACTGGGCGCCAACTGCTATGTCAGCAAGCCGGGAAATCTGACTGATTTTTTTTCAGCAATCCAATCGATCGAGAAATTCTGGCTCAACTTTGTAAATCTGCCACCACGAGGAGAATGATGACGAATCCGACTACAAGCGTATTGCTGATTGAAGACAACCCCGGGGATGCAGATCTGGTGCGCCTGCGGCTGGTGGAGGGCCATGCCCAAGTGAGAGTGAATTGCGTGAACCGGCTGGCGGATGGCCTTGCCGCTTTGTCGGTCGAAACTCCTTCGGTGGTGCTCCTGGATCTGAATTTACCGGACAGCAAGGGCGCAGAAACATTTCGCCGCATCATCGAGCACTCACCAAATGTGCCGGTCGTCGTGCTCTCTGGCCAGGATGATGAGGCCCTGGCTATGAAGGCGGTGCATTCTGGAGTGCAAGATTACCTGCTCAAGAACAATCTTTCCAGCAAACATCTGGAACGCGCCATTGGGTACGCTGTGGAACGGCAAGCCCTGACCCGCGCCCTTGAGATGGCGCAGAAGCAGCAACTGGAGTTTAAAAATCAATTTCTCTCGCACGTTTCGCATGAACTGCGTACGCCCCTCACGTGCATTCATCAGTACGTAACCCTGCTTCTCGACGGGCTGGCTGGCCCGGTCGCACCCGACCAGTCCGACCATCTGAGGACCATCCTGAAGAGCGTGAATCAGCTGCATGCCATGATCCGCGATCTGCTCGAAGCGACTCGCGCTGAGGCCGGCAAGATGCGGGTCGAGCCACGCTGCGTCTCGCTCTCTGAACTGGCGCAGCAGACGATAGCCATGATGCGGCCAATGGCCAATGAGAAAAGAATCGGACTGGAAATCGGACTTGACCAAAGGCTGCCGCTCGTATTTGCCGATCCTGATCGCGTGCTCGAGGTAATGATTAATCTGGTGGACAACGCCATCAAGTTCACCCCGCCGGAAGGCGCCGTGATGCTGCAAGCTTGCGTGGTCGACGCAGACCCAGACTCGGTCTATGTCTCAGTCAGCGATACCGGCCGCGGTATCAATCCGGAAACCAAAGCGCTCATCTTTGACCGCCTCTATCAAGACCCAGACGCCATCGATAGCAGTCGCTCTGGATTAGGACTGGGCCTTTTCATCTGCAGAGAAATCGTTCGTCTTCACGAGGGACGCATCTGGGTTTCGAGCGAACTTGGGCAAGGCAGTACCTTTACCTTTACCCTCCCCACCTATTCGCTCGTCAAGCTTTTGACCCCGGTGGTCATCTATCGGGAGAAATTGCGCCCCGCTTTCTCGCTGGTGCGGGTTGAAATCACGCCGCTCTCCAGCCCTCCACGCGGAAACTGGAAGGAAACAGGGCAGCAGTGTTTGGAAATGCTGCGCCGCTGCGTCTATCTGGACAAAGATCTAGTGTTGCCTCCGATGGGCGCCTCCGGAGCGGCGGAGACCTTCTTTGTTGTCGCCTCTACGGACCTGGAGCAATGCGGAATTATGACCACCCGCATTCGCGAGCAACTGGAGAAGTTGCCCGATCTCAAAACCAAATGCACGATCACGATCATGGCGGCCCAGATCGCGATTTCACCCGCCGGCCCGGACGAAAGTTTGGAACAACAGGTGAAGGGTTTAGCCCATAACACCACAGCCATGATCATGGCCAGCATGGAACGAAAGCATTTGAATCCCAGTAAGAACTCACAACTAGTCAATTAAACAAACGATCAAACCTAAGGAGGATGTTAATGCCAACCACGAAAATTCTAGTAGTCGACGACGATCCAGATCTGGTGCGCGCCTTGCGACTGCGTCTGCGGGCCAATAATTTTGACGTCGCCACCGCAAGCGATGGCTATGCGGCCATTTCAGCAGCCCAAAAAGAACGTCCCGCCCTGATCATTCTCGATCTTGGTCTGCCTGTGGGGGATGGATTCGTAGTCCTCGAGCGGCTGCAGAACAGCGACGTTTTGTCTGGGATCCCCGTCATCGTGTTGAGCGCCCGCGATCCTCAAATGAACGAAGAACGCGCACTGAAAGCAGGAGCAGCCGCATTTTTTCAAAAGCCTGCTGACAACGAAGAATTAATGAATGTGATTCGGGCCAATGTTGGTCCAGGACAGGAGTTCAAGCAGGCTTGGCCGTCTTAAATCTTGAGGTCTGCCATCCGCGGGGATAAGATAGATTTGTCTGCACCAAGCGCATGGCAACTTTGGAGGGAATTTCCGCTCGTGCCGCCCCCGCCGGGGGCGGCATTCTTCATGATCCCGTAACACGTTCCAACCCAGTCAGATACACAATTCCACAGAAACCTCCAAAAAGCGGTAGTTGCTCTTCAAGAAGCCATTTATAATCTCGGAAGTTACTTTAAGCACGACACTTAGCAGTTTTCAAACGGGAACCGACATGGCAGCGAAGTTGCTCATTGGAGATCAGTCGCTGGCCGCAGTTGATCCACGGCTCGCCAGCTCACCCGTGGGGGTGCCGCTGAAACCCATGAACCAGGAAAGCCAAGTCCGTTCTATCGCTGTACTCCTGTTCGTGCTGACCGTTGCGGCGGTTGTGTTCGCGGGTTTTAATCTTGATGCCGAGCTCAAGTTCGCCGTTCCCGATGACGGCGTGTGGTGGATCGAACACGGCGGGCACCTCACCGCCGACCGGATCAATTCCAGTGGGTCGGGCGCCAAAAGCGGGATCAAAGTCGGCGACCAACTGGTGTCCATCAATGGACAGGAAGTCCAGAATATGTCCGGTTTGGAGCACCAACTGTACCGCACCGGCATCTGGTCTAAGGCTTCCTATTCTCTCCTGCGACAGACAGTCCCTCTGGATTCCAGCGTCATTCTGGTTCCAGCTGAGCGGTCGCTCAACAATTGGCTGCGGCTGATTGCTCTGATCTACCTTTGCATCGGGCTCTACGTCTTGCTGCGCCGCTGGACCGCTCCCGGTTCGACGCACTTCTACATTTTCTGCCTAGTCTCGTTCATCGCCTACGCTTTCAAATACACCGGCAAGTTGAACGATTTCGATTGGACCATCTATTGGGGCAACATCGCCGCCGGAGTGTTGCAGCCCGCCCTGTTTCTTCATTTTGTCCTGACTTTCCCTGAAAAACGCCAGACGGTCCGCAAGCATCCCTGGCTGCTGGCGCTAGTTTACTTGCCGGCGGCGGTCCTGCTGGCTACCCACGTCACCGCCATGCGTTCCCTGCAAGCTAGCGAGCGGCTGCGCTGGAACCTCGACCGTATGGAAATGTCCTACGGCTCGTTGTTCTTTCTCGCCGCCGCCACATTGCTCTGGTACAGCTACCGCCGGGCCAGTACCACGATCCTGCGGCAGCAATTGAAGTGGGTAACTCGCGGCACGATTCTAGCCGTCGTCCCCTACACCCTGTTCTATGTGGTCCCGTATCTGATGGGCTCACTGCCGGGCGCGACCATGAAGGTTTCCGCGCTGTCGCTGGCTCTGCTGCCGCTCACCTTCGGATACGCCATCTTCCGCTACCGTCTAATGGATGTGGACCTCATCTTCAAGCGCGGCGTGGTCTATACGCTAGCGGCGGCAATCGTGGTGGGAATGTATTTTGCGCTGGTGGCGGGAGTCGCCGAACTGGTGCACATGAGGCAGCCGGGCAGCGGACCAATCGGCCTGATTCTCGCCGTGGTTGTGACTGCGCTCCTGTTCGATCCTGTCCGCAAGTGGATTCAGGATCGGGTTGACCAATACTTCTACCGCACGCGCTATGACTATCGCCGCACGCTGCTCGAGTTCGGCCGGGAGTTAAGTTCTGAGACCGACCTGAACACCATGCTCTCGTCTCTGATTGACCGGCTCTCCCGTACCCTTGCGGTCGACCGGATGGCGATTTTCCTGGCAGGCGAAAAAGCGGACCGTTTCGTGCTGGCCAAGGCCTTCGGCCTGTCCGCGCCCGCTAACATTGATCTCGCTTTCCTCAGCGCGCCGCGGCCCGAGCAAGCGGGACATCTTTTCTTCGAGAATACTCACCAGGTGCCGCGCGAGACTCCCGAAGCGCAGCAGGCGATTGCACGTCTCGATCTGAATTACTACATTCCCTGCCACGCACAACAGAAAACCGTCGCCGTGCTCGGCCTGGGAAAAACTACGCAGGGCGACTTCCTCTCCAGTGAAGATATGGAGCTGCTCGAAACTCTCGGTGGCTATCTCGGCATCGCCATCCAGAACGGCCAGCTTTATGCGTCGCTGCAGCAGAAGGCCGCAGAGTATGAGCGCCTCAAGGACTTCAACGAAAACATCGTCGAATCCATCAATGTGGGCGTGATGGCCCTCGACATGGAAGACCGCATCGAGAGCTGGAACGCGCAGATGGAAGTGATGTACGCCTTGCCACGCTGGCAGACTCTGACTCAGCCGCTCAAAGCAATCTTCCCGGCCGAGTTCGTCGAAGAATTCGATCGCATGCAGCGGGAGCCCGGCATTCGCAATCTCTACAAGTTCCGCTTGAAAACGCCCGCAGGCGAAATACGCAGCGTGAATGTTGCGCTCGCGCCCCTGGTGACGCGGAAGTTTGAGGTGATCGGGCGACTGATTATCATGGACGACATCACGGAGCGCATCGATCTTGAGATCCAGCTTTCCCAGGCCGACAAACTCTCGTCAATCGGCTTGCTGGCGGCGGGCGTGGCGCACGAAGTGAACACGCCGCTGGCCGTGATCTCTTCCTACACGCAGATGCTGGCGAAGCAACTGCAGGGCGATCCGCAAAAATCCGGGCTGCTGGAAAAAATCACGCGGCAAACGTTCCGCGCCTCGGAGATCGTAAACAATCTGCTGAACTTTTCGCGAACCAGCGGCAGCGAGATCGGCGATGTCGATGTGAACAAAGTCATTGCTGACACGCTGGCGTTGCTGGAGCATCAGTTCAAAATCGCCAAGGTGCAGGTGGAGAACGCGTTTGCGCCGCAGCTCCCGGCGATTCAGGGCAATCCGGGGAGATTGCAGCAAGTCTTTCTGAATCTGTTTCTTAACGCGAAAGACGCCATGCCGGGCGGGGGCAGGCTGCGCATAGCTACAGCCAACGGCGAAAGCGTCAGCGTGTCTGTCTCCGATACTGGATCGGGGATTGCGCCTGAGCACATCCAGCGCATTTACGATCCGTTCTTCACTACGAAAACGTCACCTCGTGAAGGTCAAGCCCGAGGCACGGGGCTCGGCCTTTCCGTCACCTACGGCATCATCCAGGAACATGCAGGTAAGATTCGCGTAGAAAGCCATCCCGGCGCAGGGACGACCTTCACTCTGGATTTCCCCCTAAGCAGGAAAACCGTTCATGCTTAAACGATACAGCTTAGGCAGCGCAGGAAGAACGTCCGAGGCTGAGCATGTCTGACACGGCAGTGATTCCGAACACGCTGATGAATGGAAATCCAGGTCTCGCAGGCGCTGTGCTCATCATCGATGATGAATCGGAGATTCGCGAATCTTTGCAGACCCTATTGGAGATGGAAGGCTTTGCCGTGGAGACGGCTGTTAGCGGAGAAGCTGGGCTGCAGCGCATCGGCGAGCATCCTTTCGATTTGATCCTGCTCGATCTTGCCTTACCCGGCCGCGATGGCATGGAAATTCTGGCCGAGATTCGTTCCCACGAAACCGGACTGCCGGTGATTATGATCACAGCCTATGGCACGGTTGAGAACGCCGTGCGCGCCATGCAAGCCGGGGCCGCCAACTTCGTTCAGAAACCCTGGGATAACGAGAAGCTTCTGGCCGACGTGCGCGCAGCCATAGGATGGCGCCGGGCTGCGGAAGAAAACGTTCAACTGAAGCGCGCGCTCAAGCAGCGCTACAACTTCGAAAACATTGTGGGCAAAAGCGAGCCCATGCTGAAGATCTTCGATCTGGTGGCGCAAGTCTCCAACAGCCGCTCCACCGTGCTGCTGCAGGGCGAAAGCGGCACTGGCAAGGAAGTCATTGCCAAAGCGACGCACTTGAATTCGCCGCGCCATGACCGGCCTTTTGTGCCCGTGAATACGGGATCCATGCCGACCGACCTGCTGGAATCGACTCTCTTCGGCCACGTGAAAGGCGCGTTTACCAGCGCGATCGCTTCGAAAAAAGGCCTCTTCGAGATGGCCGATCGAGGCACGTTATTTCTCGACGAGATCGCGACCATGGGCCTCGAAACGCAAGCCAAAATTCTGCGCGTGCTGCAAGACCGCAAGTTCATGCATCTCGGTGGAGTGCAGGAGATTCAGGTGGACGTGCGCATCATCGCCGCCACCAATGTTGACTTGCGCTTGCTCGTACGCGAAGGCCGCTTCAGGGAAGACTTGTTTTACCGCTTGAATGTGATCACGATTGAGCTTCCGCCGCTGCGCCAGCGCCGGGAAGACATTCCTCTGCTGGTCGATTTCTTCCTGAAAAAATATGCCGAAGAAAACGACCGGCCGGTGCGCCACATCACTCCGGAGGCTCTGCGGCCCTTGATGTCGTATTCGTGGCCTGGGAATGTGCGCGAACTGGAAAACGTGATCGAGCGCGCCGTCGTACTGTCTTCGGGCACGGATATAGGTCTCGATCTCTTGCCCGACAATCTATTGGGTCGAGGATCTTCGTTCACCATGCACGATCCGCCCGCGGACGCGTCGTTGTTTGAGATCGTGGAAGATGTTGAACGGCGCATCATCACCGACATGCTGGAGAAATGCAACTGGAACCAGACCGAAGCCGCCGAGCATTTCAAGATTCCCCTCTCCACACTCAATCAGAAAATCCGCCGGTTGAATATCGAGATCAAAAAGAAGACCCGCGGATAGAACAGCTTCCGGCTTCTGCTGACCGGCCAAGGGGCAGACCCATCCTTATCCCTGCGTCCCTGCGTTTCTCAGCAGGAACAGAGCCTGCCCTGAACTTGCCGAAGGACGGGACACCCGGCGACACTGAAGTTCCAGGCGACCCGGCCAATCATCTCGTTTGTGCCCATATCCCTTCGTTGCATTTCTATGGCTGATCTAATCGGACAATTGAGATGTACGGAAAGAATAATGCAGTAGCTCAATCGCAAGCGGGACGCACCGGTGCTAGAAACACCGATGCGCCCCTAACCAAAGTCGCCTGAAAGGCAGGCAACATGGCTCCTACAAAAGGTAGCGGGTTCCATTTCCCGCTGCAACCCGCGCCCGCTGATTTCATCCGCTTCAGTCCCATTTTCGGACTGCGCCTTCCGCTTCAATGCAATGCCCACGCACCGCCCTGATGCTGCACGCTCCGAGAAAGCAGATTCCTCGCGCGATAGCCGCGCTTCGGAATGACAAACGAAAAGACAGAGTGACCAACAAAACGATTCAACAATTAAGGAGATATAACTATGCCGAAAGCACATCTGTTTGAAGCGTTGTTGCAGGTGAATCAGGGAATTGATAATGCGGTGCAAGGACTGCAACGGCTCAAGAAGAAATCGGACTTGCTGCAAGGACCCTTTGCCGAGACAGTGGCGCGCCTGGAATCAGACCGGGCGCAGGTGAATGTGCGTTTTTTCGCGGTCATGGAAGCATGCCAACAACGCGATACGGAGCATTTGATTCGTAGCTAAGCCAGGCGGGTGTCCCAGGGTCTCGTAAAAGCGAGACCCTTCGACTTCGCTCAGGGCAGGCTCTGGGGCACTCGGCCGGTTGAATGTCGAGATCGAGAAGAAGACTCGCGGATAGAACAGCTTCCCGCTGACCGGTCTTAGGCTTCAGGTTCTCGGGCAATTAAAGTTCTACCGCTGTCTTCTGCTATAGTTCCGAAAAGCCCAGCGGTTCAATCGCTGCGGCTTTCTGACCCGCATGCAACTCATCTCGCCAACCGAACTCGCCAAAGAAAAAACAAAATCGGTTCAGGATTACGTGCTCTTTTGCATGCACGCCGTTGCCAATCTGTTCCGCAAACCGCTTTACGTCGGCGATATTGTGCAGCAGGCCGATGCCATTGGCGTTGGGTCGCTGCCCATCGTTCTTTTGACCGGCTTCTTCACGGCAGCGGTGCTGGCACTGCAAGCCGCGAACACGCTTAGCCGCTTCGGTTCCATCAATCTGATTGGCGAATTGGTGTCCGCTTCCATGGTTCGAGAACTGGGACCGGTGCTCACCAGCCTGATGGTCGCCGGGCGAAATTCCTCCGGCATGGCCAGCGAGCTGGGGTCGATGGTGGTAACCGAACAAATCGATGCCATGCGCGCCCTCGGCACCGACCCCATGAAGAAGCTGGTCACGCCGCGCGTGGCCGCCACTGTGTTCATGCTGTTTTTTTTGGCGATCATCTCCGATCTTGTGGGATTGGCAGGCGGATCGATGGTAGCCAAGGTTCTGCTGCGCCTTGACGCCCGGCAATACTGGTCCAATGCCTGGGAAACGCTGGTGTTTCAGGATATCTTCATGGGACTGATCAAGCCGGTGCTATTCGGGTTCGTGATTGCAACCATCGGCTGCTTCTACGGAATGAACACCAGTGGCGGAACTCAAGGAGTGGGCAAAGCCACCACGCAAGCGATGGTAGCTTCTTCCGTGCTGATTCTCGTACTCGATTTCTTCGTGACCCGCTTCCTGATGGCCGTTCTCTCGTATCACTGATCGTATGTCCACGCCGACCCTGCCGCTCGATTCCGCTGCCGTGACCGCGAAAGAAGATTCCACGCCGGCGATCGTGTTTGAAGATGTGGCGCTTTCTTTTCCAGAGAACGACGTTTTGCGAGGAATCTCTTTCCACTTGAATCGCGGGGAAACGAAGTCAGTCTTCGGCGTTGCAGGGTCGGGAAAGAGTTTACTTCTGAAGCTGGCAATGGGACTCATCCGGCCGGACTCGGGACGCATCCTGGTTCTCGGGCAGGATGTAACGCAGATGCGTGAAGAGGACCTCTTCGCGTTGCGCCGAAAAATTGGGATGGTTTTTCAGGAGAGTGCGCTGTTCGATTCTCTCTCGGTCCGCGAAAATGTGGCTTACCGGTTAACCGAAGAACACGGCATCTACGATGATGAGATCGATCACAAAGTGCGCGAGGCGCTGCGCTTTGTGGAACTGGAACACACCCTTGATCTCGATCCTTCGGAGCTTTCTGGCGGCATGCGGCGGCGCGTGGCAATTGCGCGTGCGTTGATTACACAACCTGAATTGCTGCTTTATGACTCGCCCACCGGAGGTCTCGACCCCGTGACCTCAAATACGATTATCGAATTGATTGTGAAGCAACGCGATGTGAACAAAACCAGCGCCCTGCTCGTGACTCATCGACTGCAGGACGCTTTCACCATGGCGACGCACCAGTTCGACAGCCGGAACAACCGAATGATCGCGCTACCTCCCGGCCAGCACTGCGAGGTGCCCATGAGTTTTCTGATCCTGCGCGATGGCAAAGTAATTTTCGACGGCGACCTGAACCAACTGGCGCACACTCAGGATGAATACATCAAGGAATACATTTCGTAGCGGTTTGTGATTGAGCTAGCGGGTAACTTTGTAATTTATAAGCGGATGCCACGCAAAAGGGGAGCGAAAAAATGGGGAGGGCGGGGGAGGGCTGCGACCCGAATAACAAGGTCCTTACCAGTATGCGATGGTAGGACCCGAAAACACAAGCGGAAAGCGATTTGCCGGCCTCCATTCTTTGCTGAGCCGCATAAAGCTTCACATTTACCGCAGCGCGCTCACTTAGAATACGCAACTCCTGTCATCATGGCATACGTTCGGATTACTCCCTCAGACTACGCTGAAGCCCTCGAAGCCGATTGATAGGTTCTTGCGGAATTACCTCTGACAACAATCTCAAGCTGTAAACTCACAAGAATGCGAGTAAAGATTCTCGGTTCGGCGGCTGGAGGCGCATTTCCGCAATGGAATTGCTCTTGCGCGAACTGCCGAGCCGCGAGAGCCGGAACGTTACGCGGCAAGCCGCGCACCCAGACTCAGGTCGCGATCACCCAGGACGGGCAATCGTGGTTTTTGTTCGGTGCTTCTCCGGATTTGCGCGCGCAAATTGAAGCGACCCCCGAACTGCATCCCCGGGAAGGACTGCGCCAGTCGCCCATCGAAGGCGTGGTACTGGCTAATGCCGACGTCGACCACGTCCTCGGACTGCTTCTGTTGCGCGAACTTCAGCCGCTGCGCATTCACGCCACCGCTTCGGTTCGCAGCATCCTTCGTGAGGACAACTCGATGTTCGCGATGTTGCAGCGCGTTTCTAATCAAGCTGTGTGGAGCGAATTTCAGTCCGAAACGGAATTCAGCCTATGCAATGCGCGCGGCGAAAATTCCGGTATGCGCTGTCGCGCGTTCTCGTTGAGCACTCATTATCCTGCATATGTCACGGCAAAGCGGCAGTCGCAACTCACGGCTGGCGAAGCCTCCCTGGGGTTCCTGGTCGAATCGCCGACAGGCTCTCGTTTTGCTTATATGCCGGCCGTCCCTCATTTGGAGGACGCGTTGATTCAGCAACTCAACTCCTGTGACATCCTACTTTTCGACGGCACGTTCTGGAGCGACGACGAACTCATCCGCGTGCAGGGCGGCAGCGGTCAAACTGCGGCCCAGATGGGCCATATCCCCGTCGAAAATATTCTCGCGAAGTTGGCGGGAGTGCGCCATCCGCGTAAAATATTTCTACACATCAACAACACCAATCCCATCCTGGACGAGGCCAGTCCGCAGTATCGTCAGGTGCGGGACGCGGGCTGGGAAATCGCGGAGGATGGATGGCAGTTCGACCTATAGAAGACGATCGCGTCAAAGAAACAGAAACCCCGCCATCTGTGCCTTTGCTTTCGCTCGAAGAACTGCGCGCTCAGCTACAGGCCACTGGCGAGGAACGCTACCATCACAAGCATCCGTTTCATCTGCTGATGCATGAAGGCAAGCTCAGCCGCGGACAACTGCAAGCATGGGCGTTGAACCGTTATTACTATCAGAGCATCATCCCCATCAAGGATTCGATCATTCTCTCGCGCGGTCCCGACCCGGTCTTTCGCCGTGCCTGGCGTAAGCGCGTAGTCGATCACGATGGCGACGCCACCAGTGAAGGCGGCATCAAGCGCTGGATAAAGCTGGCGGAAGCCACCGGCCTCGATCCCGCGCAGGTTCGCGCCGGCACGGGCATTCTTCCCGCGACTCGCTTCGCGGTGAATGAATATCTGAATATCGTTCGCAGCCGGTCATTGCTGGAGGCAGTTGCATCCTCGCTCACGGAATTGTTTTCGACTAAGTTAATCACTCTACGCGTGGAAAAATTGCGACAGCATTATCCCTGGCTTGCGGGAGGGCTGGATTATTTCGAAGCCCGACTTTATCAGGCGCCGGAGGATTCGCAATTCGCGGTCAACTACGTCTACGACAACGCGAAGACGCGCGCCGAGCAGGAATTGGCGATCCAAGCCTTGCGCGACAAGTGTGACATTCTGTGGGCGCAACTCGACGCTCTCTACTTCGCTTACGTGCAGCCGGGATGGCCGCCTCCTGGAGCGTTTCGCATCGAGGCCAGCTAGCATGATTCGCGAATCTAAAGCACTTTGTCATTCCGACCGGAGCATTGCGATTGGCTTCATCAATCGCAATGCGAAGCGGAGGAACCTGCTTTTCCTTGCGGTGCCCAGGACCCGGCTGGCGGGACACTAGCGTGCCTCCCCCCGAAGATTCCAGCCACCCACGACTGGCCGCCGGTTGCCGCTGGGGTGCTGAAAGTAAAGCGGGCGAAGAGCGCGTGATTTTGTTTCCCGAAGGCGCGATCAAGCTGCAAGGCACCGGACGCCAGATACTCGAGCGCTGCGACGGTCAGCGCACCTTCGCCCGGATCATCGCAGAATTGCAAGCTGAGTTCAGCATCGCCGACCCAGCCAAAATTCGCAGCGACATCAGCCAGTTTCTTGAGCAACTGCGGCATAAGCGGATTGTCGACTACTAGCCTCAACCCGCGATCAGCTTAGGACGGGCCCGGGATCCCCACTTCCACATAGCTGCCGGGCGTGGCCGCATTAACGGCCGCTGCAATTTTTTCGACGTGCAATCGAACCATCGGCCACTGCGGAGTGCTCAACACCACAACCGCTATTTTGCGGCCCTCAAGGTTCTGCTGGTACTGAATATTCTTGTCAGCGGTAAGAAACACGTCGAACCCAGCCCGCTCCGCCTCGGCCAGCAAGTCGCCGTTGGAAAGCTTATCCCATCCTCGTTGTCTAGCCCGCGTGATGGTATGGCCCGGAAGGAACCGGGCAATACCTCTAGGCGTTACGTGATCAAAAAGAATGAGCATCAACAGAGGAGTGTGCAGCGGGGACGGGGACGGGAACCGGACCCGCCTCAAGACTCCGGGCGGCAAATTCCAGGACCGCGTTGATCTGCTCGCGCGTAACGTCGAACTGCTCAATGATTTCATCCACGGTGGCGCCAGCCTCGAGGTTTAGGAACACGGCGGAAACTGGCATCCGCGTATCGCGGAACACCCACGCGCCGCTCAACCTTCCCGGCACACTTTCCACGGCGGGGCATTGCGACCAATCGAGAGCTGCCATATTCTCACCTCCGCTTACCCTAACTTCTACCACGACTAGACAGATCAATCCAGTTGCTTCCCGTTCACGTCAAGCGCAGTCTACGCTTGATCATCTCTAGTGGTATGAGCTCGTCTTCGCCGTCCTCGATGCGCGCCCTGACCGGCGTCGTACGCCTTCATGTCGGCAAGCATCTCCCCATCGCCAACTACTTTGCGTGCGAGATTCTAGCGAGCGGCTCTCCTAGTTATCTAGATGTTAACCTATGAGGGTCGTCGATTCAGCGTAGCCCATGATTCCCAACCCGCTTGCCCTTATCGCCGAGATTACACATCGCTGCCCGCTGCATTGTGTCTACTGCTCGAATCCGCTTGAGTTGGCCGCGGTGAACTCAGAGCTTTCCACGCAGGAATGGGGCGACGTTTTCCAGCAGGCGGGCAAACTCGGCATGTTGCACGCGCACTTCACCGGCGGCGAACCGCTGGCTCGTCCCGATCTGACAGAACTCATCGCGGGCGCACGGGGGGCAGGACTTTATACAAACCTGATTACTTCCGGCCTCGGGCTGGCTGAACCAAGATTGCGGGCCCTGGTCGAGGCAGGACTCGATCATATTCAGCTTAGCTTTCAGGATTCGCGCGAGGACTCCGCCAATTGGATTGCCGGCGCTAAGGCGCACGCTCACAAGATCGATTTGTCGCGCATCATTCGCAACCACAAGATTGCGTTCACGGTGAATCTGGTTATTCACCGCCAGAATATCGATCACCTCGAAGAGATGATCGCTTTCATCGAGCAACTCGCGCCCGAGCGCATGGAGATCGCCCACACTCAGTACTACGGCTGGGCATTGCAAAACCGCGCCGCGCTGCTGCCCACGCGCGCGCAGTTGGAGCGCGCGGTTGAAATAGTAGCCGCTGCAGAAACGCGCTTGGCAGGACGCATCCGCGTTGATTCGGTGGTTCCCGACTATTACGCGCATTACCCGAAGGCCTGCATGGGAGGTTGGGGCCGTCGATTGATCCTGATCAATCCCGCGGGCAAAGTTCTTCCCTGCCACGCAGCGGAAATCCTTCCGGGGCTTGAATTCGAAAACGTCCGCAAGCAATCCCTGGAGTACATCTGGCGTGAGTCTTCATCGTTCCAGCGTTTCCGCGGAGAAGAATGGATGCCGGACCCCTGCCGCAGCTGCGAGCGTCGTACAGAAGACTTTGGCGGATGCCGCTGTCAGGCTCTGCTGCTTACGGGTGACGCAACGGCGACCGATCCGGCCTGCTCACTTGCGCCCGCGCATCACATTGTCGAAGCGGCATTACTTGAGGCCAACTCTGCTGCGACGACATCACAGCCTGTACCGGCAGCGTCATTCGTGCAGCTACAAAAACTGAATACCGATCTTTGGAGCTATCGCACGAATCCGGAGTAGCCTGCTTTTGCAGCTCGCAAATGACTCGCGCCGCAAAGAGACTTTCTTACCAGCGCACGCCGATCGTGATTGGACGTATATCCGTTGTCGTGTGATCGCCTGATCCGTGCATCAGACGGTACTCGGCATAGATTTCGACGCCACTCGGCATTTTGCGGGTCACACCCGCACCGATGTTGTAGCCGAATTGATTCATGCTGGAACTGGTAAAGCTGCCGTTGAGGGGAACGCTAAAATTCTGGCAAGCCCCCCACCATTCCCAAAACCTACTACATGCCCCGCCGGGAACCGTCGTGTCGGAATTCAAGCTGCCGGTGCGATGGTAATAGGCCGGACCGAAGAGAACGTATCCACTATAGAGTTTGCTCACGGGTATGTTGATGATTGGATCCACTGTGGCTGCCAACGCATAAGAGGTTGCGCTCGCGGCCTGCGCCAGGCTCAGCGACGAATCACGCAACGGCAGATCTGCAAAAATGAAATCCCCGCGCAATCCGAGGTATTTGTTTGCATTACGAGCCACGCCGACCGATCCTGTGACACCCCCACCCCTCACAAAAGTCTTGGTCGCGCCGCTGTCGACCTGCGCGCCCGCTCCCACGTTATAAACCCAGTTCTTGTATTCGTGAGCGCGCTTTTTTCTTCGCGAGATCGATGCCTCGTCCGCAGGTTCCTGGTCACTTGACGGTTGTTGCGCTGGCGGAGCCGATGCGGCCGTCGGGGTTGCGGGAGTTTGATCCGCAGGCGGAGTCTGGGCGAATGTTCGCCCTCCAAGAAGACTTGTCAGAGCCAAAATTGTCAGAAGCAACGTCAGCGCACTTACAGTCGCGAACTTTCCAATCATCCATTCTCCTCCCAGCCGGGCGTGGTGGCGGACCGTAGCGCTCGGCATAAAGAGGCGAGAGGCGCCGTTGGTAAAGGTTCCGCTGTGATTCCTCGCCAGAAGGCATTGGCCTCGACTGCGGCGGGATCGCATCATCTTATCAACTTTGATGCTGACTCTGCCGGGCAAGCCGCCCGGCCCAAGGCGCGCTTTCCACTTCGCGCCGGCGCGAGTCCCACGTATGATAAAAATGATTCTCAACTCCTGAGAGCAACTTTTGCACGAGACTACGCCAGAGCAGGCCTCCAACGCCAAACTTACCCCCACGTCCCAACCTCGCAATTCTCCGCGCCGGGTTGCCCTGGTGGGCTTTGGAACAGTGGGCCGTGCCGCGGCCAAGATTCTGTGCGAGCGCGGCGATGGATTGCTGCGCCTCACGCACGTCTGCAACCGCAATGTCGAGCGTAAGAAGCAGCCATGGGTTCCGAGCGATGTGGTCTGGACGGAAGACTTCCAAACCATTCTCAACTCTGATGCCGACATCATCGTGGAACTGATCGGCGGCTTGAACCCGGCGGAAGAGTGGGTGCGTAGCGCCTTGAGCACGGGCAAGTCGGTGGTTACGGCCAACAAACAACTCATTGCGCGTCATGGACCGGACTTGCTGCAGCTTGCGACTACGAACGGATGCCAGCTTGAGTTCGGAGCTTCCGTGGCCGGCGGAGTTCCCGTCCTTCCCGCGCTGCGAGCCGGGTTGTGCGGGGATCGGCTGCACGGCATCGCAGGCATTCTGAACGGCACTTGTAACTATATCCTCAGCCGCATCGAGAGCTCTCGCATCCCGTTCAGCGAGGCGCTCGAAGAAGCGCAGGCGCATGGCTATGCCGAAGCCGATGCCAGCGAAGACCTTGACGGCGGCGATGCTCGCGCCAAACTTTCCATCCTCGTGCTGGCTGGTTTACAGGCTCGCATTTCTCCGGGAGATATTCGTGCCCGAACCATCCGCTCGGTTGACGCGGTCGACTTCGACTACGCTGCGGAGCTGGACTGCACGATCCGTCAAATTTCGCGTGCGGATTTGAAGGGAACCACCTTATTTACCGACGTTGGCCCCAGCCTAGTTCCCGCGTCGTCGCCGTTTGGACGGGTGCAAAGGAATTTGAATCTGGTTTTGACCTCGGGAGAATACGGCGGAGACACGGCCTTCCTGGGAGCTGGCGCAGGAGGAGATCCTACGGCCGTCGCGGTGGTTTCGGACTTGATGTTCGTGGCTGAAGGTCTGGCTGCTGGACCGCGCTCTCATCGTCCGCTAAAACTCGAGCCGCCAAAAGTGAGCTGCGACTTTGAGACGCCGTGGTATCTGCGCTTTCTAGTGAAAGATCAGCCCGGAATTATCGCAGGCCTAGCCGCAGTCCTCTCGGCTCATCAGCTAAACATTGACGCGGTGCTGCAAAAACCAGGATTCGACAAGAACGCTCTACCTTTTGTAATTACTTTGGAACCTTGCCGCGATGCGCAACTGCATCCCGCACTGGAGAAGATGGCGGCGCTCCCGTTCGCACTGAAACCGTGCCTGTGTCTGCCCATCCTGCGCTAGAGTCTCTGGGAAACTCCTCCGCAATAGAAAAGCCGCCAAGACGACGAGGCGGCCTTCTTACTCGGCGTTGTTGCTGCGGCTACTGGAAGGCAGCGGTGCCTAAAAGCGTACGGCCGGACTCGGGCGTTTGATGGCTCCGTCGTGCTTCCAAGACCACCTGTGTGCCATTCCGGCGCCGCCAGGGCGGCAGCTACGCTTACGTGCCGATTCGGATCGGTAATTATTGGCTGATTCTTAGCGAAGACGCGAACATTCTTTCTTGAGGGGGCAACTCAACGAAGGAGAAAAAAATGAAAACGAAACTGCTTCTGTTGCTGTTTCTTCCGTCATGGGCTTCGCCCAGACCCAAGGCTTTTCCACACCGGCAACCAACGATTTAGACGGAGCGAACCTGCCGCTTACGGCGACCGTAATACCGGCTAACAACCCACTCCAAGTGGCCATACTGCATTGGTACCCCGCGAATCTGACGACCAGCTTCACCGTAGGAACCAACCCAAATGGCCTTGCCTTTGATGGGGCCAGCATCTGGGTGGCGAATTCGATCAGCCAGAACGTAACCAAGTTAAGGGCGAGCGACGGGACGGTGCTCGGAACCTTTGCCGCGGGAAATTACCCGACTGGCGTGGCCTTTGATGGGGCCAACATCTGGGTGACGACCCAGGGAAGCAACACTGTGACCGAACTGCAGGCAAGCACTGGCGCGACCCTAGGGACCTTCCCCGTGGGAACCAACCCCGATGGCATAGCATTTGATGGAGCCAACATCTGGGTGGCGAATTACAACAGCAACAACGTGACCGAGTTGCAAGCCAGCACCGGCGCAGTCCTCGGAACCTTCGCCGTCGGAGCCAACCCCGATGGTGTCGCATTTGATGGGGCAAACATCTGGGTGACGATCAATAACCACGGCAACGGCAACACGGTTACCAAGATCCGGGCGAGCACTGGCAGGATCCTCGGGAGCTTTACCGTGGGAACCGGCCCCTCCGGCGTGGCCTTTGATGGGGCAAACATCTGGGTGACGAATGGGACAAGCAACACCGTGACCAAGCTGAAGGCGAGCAATGGCTCGATCCTCGGAACCTTTACGGTGGGAAGCCAGCCGAATAGTGTGGCTTTTGATGGGGTCAATATCTGGGTGACGAATCAACTGGCCAACACCGTGACTAAGCTGAAGGCGAGCAATGGCTTGATCCTCGGAACCTTTGCTACGGGAATCCAACCGGGTGGTGTGGCCTTTGATGGAGCCAACGTCTGGGTGACGAACTCCGGAAACGGCAGCGGCACCACAGTTTCAAAGTTTTAGTTATACGCTCAGGGCTTGGGGGCGGATCGACCGCCCCCTTTGTTCCGCGCTGCCGCGCCTACTTCCAGAAAGGATTCTTCAATCCCGCAGGCGCGAGGGCGCTGTTGGTCTCTGCTCCAGAATCGTCGGATACTTTTTCATCGAGAAAGCGAGACGCGGGAGCTCTGCGTTCATCCTCAGGGTAAAGGATCTTGGTGGTAGAAGGGCAATCTGAGTTCATTGGGGAACCTCCACAAACGGTAGCTATTGGGCTCTACGAACGACCTAGGTTCATTGGAACACTCTTATCTCCTATGGCAGGCTGCATAATTTCGATCCTTTGTATCGAAAAAACAGAAGCGTGATCCACGTCACCAAGCCATTTCGAGGCAACCGCCAAAACTGCTAGGATTGACCCCGCCTGAACATAGGGCACCAAATTCATACTCGAGGAATATTTCTGATGAAGTATCGCAAGCTGGGCCGAACCGGATTCGAAGTCAGCGACATTGCATATGGACTATGGGGGATGAGCGGTTGGAGCGGCTCCGACGACCAGCAGTCGCTCGATTCTCTGCAACTCTCTGTCGATTCCAGCTGCAACTTTTTCGACACCGCATGGGCATACGGCGAAGGCAAAAGCGACGCCCTTCTCGGCGAAACGATGGAGAAAAATTCTGGTAAGCGGCTTTACGCAGCGTCGAAGATTCCTCCCGCCAACGACAAATGGCCAGCGCTTCCCTCCTACAAATACAGCGACGTTTTTTCTTCACAGCACGTGCTCAAGTATGCCGACTTGATTCGCAAGAAGCTGCGCGTCGATTCGATCGACCTGCTGCAATTTCATGTGTGGGATGATAGTTGGACCGATGAACCGGAATTCCGTTCGACAGTAGAGAAATTAAAAGACGGCGGCTGGATTCGCCACTTCGGACTCAGCCTGAATCGATGGGAGCCGGAGAACGGCATCAAGGCCTTGCACACCGGCTTGGTCGATGTCGTCCAGGTCATCTATAACATTTTCGATCAGGCGCCCGAGGACAAACTGTTTCCCCTCTGTCAGGAACTCAACGTTGGCGTGATCGCGCGCGTGCCGCTCGACGAAGGCAGCCTCGGCGGCAAGATGACTCTCGAAACCCGCTTCCCGAAAGACGATTGGCGATCGTTGTACTTCGGCCCGGAAAATCTTGCGAATACGATTCATCGGGTCGAGAAGCTCAAGAAAATCGTGCCCGCCGGAATGACATTACCCGAAATGTCTCTGCGCTTCATTCTGTCTCATCCAGCGGTCAGCACGACGATCGTGGGGATGCGCGACCCCAAGCATGTGCGCCAGAACATCGCCGCCAGCAACGCCGGCTCGCTGGAGTCCGCTCTGCTCGACGAACTGAAACATCACCGCTGGGACCGCAAGCCCGCGCATTGGTCTGACTAGATAGATCTCAATAGCCAGTACCTAGTACCCAGGTGCCCAGTCAACACTTTTGCCCTTGCCGGGTACTAGGTACTGAGTACTGAACTCCCTACGACCTCTGGTAGTAGCGAACCCCGCAGTCTAGTCTTTTTAGTTTCCCAGCGACACGATCGCGCGCCTAGCTACGTCCAACCATGAAAACCATTTCAAATAAGATCGCATTCACCCTGACGCTGTTTGCACTCGTGCTTACAGGAAGCCTATTCGCCCAGAACCCGCGTGGATCGTTACGCGGCACGGTACAGGATGCCACCGGGGCCCGCATCGCCTCAGCCAAAATCGAGGCGCAGCTTTCGGGCTCGTCCGTGCAACGCAAGGCCAACAGCGAAGACCGGGGCGAGTTTCGTCTCGATGATCTTCTTCCCGGCAACTACCGCATCAGCGTCAGCGCCACGGGATTCGCTCCAGCGCAGGCCGATGTTGTCATCGCCGTCGCCACAGTGCGTGATATTACGGTCACGATGAAACCCCCGTTCGTGCAGCAAACGGTCAGGGTGCAGGCCGAGACTTCTTCCATTGCGACCGAACCGATCGATCTCGCCAGCGCCGTCCATCAGGGAGTAATTTCCAGCCACGACCTTGAGACGTTGCCGCTCGCAGCGCGCAGTTTTGCCAACATCGCGTACCTAACGCCGGGCACCGAGCCGGTCGAGCCTTCCGACCCAACGAAAGCGCGCATTACCGCGGTTTCCACCGGCGGGAGCTCAGGTCTGAACAACGAACTTTCCGTCGATGGCGGCGACAACTCGGACGACTGGATCGGCGGTTTTCTGCAGAACTTTTCTCCGGAGGTTGTGCAAGAGTTCGCCGTGCGCACGGCGCAGGAAGACGCCGACACCGGAGGCACCACAGCTGGCTCGGTCGTCATCACCACCAAGCGTGGGACTAATGAATGGCACGGCAGCGGCTCTTTCTATGAACGTGCGGCTGCGCTCAATGCACGCTTCCCTAT
>CAYOVU010000014.1:0-2803 GCA_964407505.1 uncultured Acidobacteriaceae bacterium
TTATCCCGTGCACTCCGGGACAATGTTTTGGTTCTCGTCTTCCTTCACAGGCTGGTCCATACGGTAGCCGCGTTATGATGGCAGCACACGGATTTCTGCCCGATTTTCCGCCACGCGAAGTCACGAATGCTGCGGACTTCGCCGGGATGCTGGTGTTTGACAAGTGGACGGGCAATATGGACTGGCGGCAAGTCATCTTTGTGCCCGATGTTGCCACGCAAAACTACAGTATCGTAATGATCGACAACGGACTCTGTTTCAACGGGCGCGAATGGGACTTCCCTTACGCCCCTAAATGTGGGCTCGCCGCGCGTCCGTCCGCATACGGAGCCGTTCTTGGAATTGAATCCTTTGAACCCTGGCTTCAGATTCTTGAAAATGTAACGGGCAACCACTTGCTCGATCAGCTCGCGGACGACGTCCCTCACGAGTGGTATGAATCTGATGTGAAGGCGCTCCGTAACTTGCTACAGGAAATGGAGTGTAGACGCCGCTCCGTGTTAGGTGCGTTGTGGACGACCCGGTCAGAGTCACCTCAGTGCTTTCCGAATTGGACTTTATATACTCCGCGGCAGCATCGCCGCGCTCGACCGCCCGCGCGATTAAGGGCGAGGGCCACGAGCGCATGATCCAAATCCACCGGGCTATACTGCCGTACGCGATTCTCGATGTGATGTGTTACTTAATTTGTATCTGGAGTGCGAGGTCGCTAAGAGCGCAACCGTTCGCCACCCTTCGAGCCCATCCACGAACTTCGCAACGGCCGCATTGTCCGGGGCAGCTAGCACGAGTACTGCGTCAAATTCACCGAGCGTGACGACGATGTCGAAAATGTGGACGCCCACAGGCTCGGCAACCCGGCCGATCGCGTCCGACTCCAGCGGGAGCACCTTCGCGCGGTTCGATAGGCGTTCCATTCGTTGTAGCAATATAACGTAGGTGTTCACGATGATCTCCCACCCAAAAGATCCACAACATTTTCCTGAATCCGTTGTGAGTCGGAAATCCGGAAAAACACGGAACCTAGCCGCCGTAAATATACTGACCTGTGGAAACCCGCGGGTCACCCGAGGATTGGCTCAACCCCTATTCGCAAGCGTTGATGCCAGATGAAACAGAGGCCCGCGACTATTGTCGATGGCGCGCGAAGCGATTCGAAGAGAATCCAATTAGACGGCAACGCGCTGCGGCTGATGCCGGCGACCCACTCCCTGCACTCGGTTACGTGCGTGAAGCGATGGACCCGGCGATGGCAAGTGGAAGTCAGCTTCGCCCGCGCTTTGCGCAGGCTGAATTGCTCTCAAAAGGCCGACAGCCTCTGCAATGTGTGCTTCGGCCAGTAGAACTTGAGCGACCGAGCGCGGAGTGCCCATCTGCTCCACGCGACTACGCAGTTCCGTTATTACGCTGGTTAGCGCGTCTGTGGCTATTCCGATGTAGAAGCTTTCGTCGATCGGCGCAGGGGGAACGCGCCCAACAGTGGCAGACTTTCGCACTTGCAGCCTCCTTACCTCGCCATCGGCAGGGGCAACGGTAGTCATGAACGGTCGTCAGTGCTCAGGACTCAAACTATGAGAAAACGGCAGTGTAAGGTTCCCTGCCGATAGAGAGGGGTATATCGGTCGGGAGTCTGACGGATGCCAACGCTAGATGCGGTAATACTAGAACGATGCTTGAATGGTCTATTCGTAATGACCGCATCGAGCATCAGCATTAGTACCGAGTGAAGAACCAGGATGAATCGCAACATTCTTAGCCTCCCATCGACAAACTAGTCTTTCTGTTCTGACTCCGCTTTCGACAATTCGTCGATGGCGCCATCGAGAAGGCCGGAGGCCATGATCAGGCGGGCACCGATGTGTGAGTTGCGGCTGTGCTGGAGAATCTTACTCAGGTCCAATTTTAAAACGCGAATTTTTTGAATTAGTTCGGCGAGGCGCGTTGAACCTGGATACGATCCTGATCCCGCAGTGCTCATGTGTCCACCCTTTTCCCTTCTGCGCAATCCCTGCGAATGCCCGGCTCGGGTTTGGACCAACGATTTTCGCGGACGTTACCGCCATTTCTTGGGTCGGACAATACACGATTTACCCGACGTAATCATCTGGATTCGAGATAGTGGATTCCCGGTCGCCGCTGCTGGCCTACGCTATCGCGGGGCCGCTTTTTAGGAATCACAAAATCACAGCGACCCCTGCTAACGCGATGCTAACACTTGGCTGTTTAGTGGTACTTCTGACTGTTTCTTGTGTTGATGTTGCGCATGGCTAAATCACTGACAATACAAAGCAGACAAGACAGCGGAGAACAAGCAGAAAGGCCCTCTCAAGGCTCATAACCCGGAGGTCGTTGGTTCAAATCCAACCCCCGCAACCATGGGCGCTGCGAGGCTAAACCTCAAGGTGCCCTTTTTCTTTTGGTTGCATGCCGAGTTGTGACTCTCCCCTGTTCAGTCCGGCACTGCAATTTTGTTCCCATTCCCAAACGAGGAACAACTGGGGAACGGATCTCCTCAGATTGCGCGTTCCGATCGGCAACGCTCGCTACCTCGCGTTCTGACTCCTGCGAAATGGGATTCTGTGCTGCGATCGAGTTCCTCCGCGGCCGTTGACCTATTCAGCTTGGAGCCCTTTCGGCCCGCGCACCACGAGGGAGCGCACGTCCTTTAGCTTCTCACCCTTTGTGAGAGGTTTCTTGGCCTTCTTATTTCTATTCGCCATAGCGCTTCTCCCTTTTTTCTGGATCGGATCCTCAAGGCCCCACGTTTCCATGCCTGAAAATGTGCAGCCACTCCACATTCAAA
>CAYOVU010000015.1:0-2525 GCA_964407505.1 uncultured Acidobacteriaceae bacterium
GCGCTCGGCGCGATGCTGCTGCATCTCAGTCTGACCGCGCATGGCGGTCACTTGACGACGAGCGATTTCACGCCGGCCTTCGTCGTCATGGGATGCCTCGCGCTGCTGTCGTCGCTGCTATTCCTCCCGCTCGAATATCACGCGGGCGACGAAGTGAGCGGGCGCCAGCGCGGCGTCGAGCTCGCGCACACGCCGCAGACGGTGACCGAAGCGGACTGATCGCGCGCAGTCGTTTACCGAAGCCGTCGATACCTTTATCGTAGTGCTCGTGAATGTGGCGGAGGCGACAGTTGAAGTTCAGAATCGGCTCGGACTTCATCTGCGAGCTGCATCGGCACTCGCGCAAACGGCGGCGCAATTCAGATCGAAGATCACGATCGGCACCGGCAAGGACGATCTCGTCAGCGCCAAGAGCATGACCAGCCTGATGATGCTCGGCGCGGCGCAAGGCTCCAAGCTGAAGGTGCGCGCCGAAGGCGACGACGCTCGCGAAGCTCTCAAGGCAGTGCAGACGCTGTTCGACGACAAATTCGGCGAAGAATAGACGGTCCTGTCCTAATTCGCCCAAGCCCGGACACCCTGCCGCTCAAAACCGCACACCCCGCATTCTGGCGGATCGCAAGGGTGTCAAGTAGCATGAGGCGCATGGCCGCGACTCCGCAAGTTCAACCAATCGATGAATTTCGTCCGCCCAAGCCCGAGGATATAGAATTCGAGCGCATCAAGTCCGAGGAAGAAGACTCGGAGAGCGCGCCACCGGAATATGAAATCAACACATTTCCGGCGGATTTCACGCTTGAGGTTCTCTACAAGAAGTGGCAGGCCGGAGACATTGACATCCCGAAATTTCAACGGCAGTTCGTTTGGAAACAAAATCAAGCGAGCAAACTAATAGAGTCTTTTCTCATTGGCTTGCCGGTCCCTGCCGTTTTTCTATATACGGAGCGAACAACTCAGAAATATCTGGTAATCGATGGGCAACAACGGCTTCGCAGCGTTTTCTACTACCTTGAAGGATACTTTGGCGAGCCACAAAATGGTCAGCGTCAAGTATTCGCGCTGACTGGTCTGAGCAGCAAGAGCAAATATCACGATTTAGGATTCGAGCAATTGGACGTGCCCGACCAACGCAGACTCAACAATTGTGTGCTGCGCTCGTTTATTGTCCAACAGCTTAGCCCGAGTGACAGCGACACTAGTCTGTATCATGTGTTTGAGCGCTTAAATACCGGCGGGACTTTTCTTGCCAACCAAGAAATTCGCAATTGCGTCTATCGAGGTAATTTTAGGGAACTTCTGCAAGAGTTAAATGAATTGCCAGATTGGCGACAGATTTTAGGAAGAGATGCGCCAGACAGTCGCCAGAGAGATGTAGAGCTAATCCTTCGTTTCTTCGCTTTGCTTGACCACGCGCACTACGCGAAGCCCATGAAGGATTACCTCTCCCGATTCATGAAAAAAAATGAGGTGTTGAACGACACGGTACGAAAGCAGTTTCAACAACTGTTTTCGAGTACATGTGAGGCCATTAAGGATCGTTTGGGGCCACGTCCTTTTCACATCCGTAGAGGATTGAATAGTGCTGTCTTCGATTGCGTGATGGTCAGCTTCGCGCATCATCTCGCCGCTGTACCCTCGGATGTGGCAGATCGGTACAAGCGCTTACTAAATCTGCAAGAGTTCCAGGATGATGTGACGGCAGGCACTACGGACGAGGAAGTTATAAAAGACCGAATGAAACGAGCGAACGAAGTCTTGTTCGCGTAAGACCCGCTCGATGCGTCTTCCCCAGATCGACCATGCTATTGAGATTTGCGAAACTCATCTCAAGAGTACGGATTCCTTCGGTAGCGAGATCGAGATTTACCTGACGGGATATTTAGTCGTCTTCATCTGTTCCATTTTTGAAGAGCACATCGAAGCATTAGTTCATGCGCGTGCTGACAGGTCGGCGGATGCGTTCTTAGCCTCATTTGTGCGTTCGGCGATGGATCAGCTCTTTCGGAGTCTGAAGACCAGCGAACTCGTTGGGCTCTTTAATCGCTTCGGAGCTGAGCACGCCAAACGGTTTCGTCTCGAACTGATGAAAAATGAGCGAGCTGAAACCTTCTATAATAATTTAGTATTGAAGCGGCACGACACTGCTCATAAGGCGGGGCTCGAACTGACGTTCAGAGAGGTCGTGCAGTTCTATTCTGAAGGTCACATAGTACTGGACGCTGTGGCCGCAGTGCTTACCTGATGTTCCATTAGGTCCGGCCGGGCTACAATTCCGGACAGTGCCGAATAGCCTCCCTTCTTGATTCTGTCCGATTGGTCAGTTATACCTTCTCTACTTGAAAATCTTGAGGCGCGCTGCTGATTTTCGGCTTTTTTCGCTGTCCGGCAGGCGCTATGCTGACCCCTCGGAATAAAACTAAGTTGAACCCCTCAGTCTCGCGCGCCATCCGCATAAGTTGAATCCCGGTCTGCGACGGGCCACCTCGAAAGGCGCCTTGCAAGGAGCAATCGCGAATAATGCCGCT
>CAYOVU010000016.1:0-7643 GCA_964407505.1 uncultured Acidobacteriaceae bacterium
TGGGCTCTCGAAGGGAGTGGCGATTTTGAAATTCTTGATCACTCTTTGCAGATAGGGCCCGACGTGATCGAGCTGCTCAATCGGAGTCATCTTCTTAAGGTCGGCAGAAAACGGAGTGAACCCGATCAGGCCTCCTCCTGCGTCCGACGTGTTGGTTCCCCAAGTGCCGGTGTCGGGGTGGTAGGCAATGTATTGAGTCGTTTCCCAACTCATCGCGGCCAGGAGCCACTCGACAGGAATGTCGAATTTGTGGGCAACCGTTCGGGCTTTTGCCACGAATTCGTGGCCAAAACCCCGTTTCTGTTCGGCTTCACTTATGAAGGACGGCATAACGCTCTCCATTCTACGGCGCTAGAAAACGGCAAAAATCGTACCACAGTTTTGCTGACTGGTTTAACTCAGGTGGGCTTGCCGAGCGGCAACGCTCTTCGCGTAGATTTCCATATTCCACACAAAATGTTGTTTTCTGTCTTGTTGTGGTGCAAATGGTGTATCTTGCTCGATTCCTCTCGGGGCCGGTTAGCGAGCGAGGGAGTGTGCGTCAAGGGGCAGGGTTTGGGTCTTCTCCTCAAAGTTCGGCGGAGGGTTCTGATTGCGGCGTGGGTGCTGGTCGCGACGTGGGCGATTCCGTCGCTGGCTGGGCAAAGCGTCGACGCGCAGAAAACCATCCAGTCGCAAGCTCCGGCCGTTACTCCGCAAAGCATTCCCCAGCAAAGCGGCGCCCCTGCTGCTCGAACCGCGCAGTTAGGGCCAGCTCTGACCATTCCGCGGCTGGAGCGGCCTCCTACGCTCGAAGAATTTCTGAACATGCGGCCCGAGGGAGAGATCGCGCGCGCGATGGCGAAGGTCACCGGCTTCACGCAGCGCACGCCGCACGACGGCGAAGCGGTTTCAGAGCCCACCGACGCTTACCTTGGCTACGACCAGAAGAATCTCTACATAGTGTTCATCTGCTTCGACGATCCGCGGCAGGTGCGGGCGCGCATGTCGGTGCGGGAAGATATTTACGACGACGACCAGGTGGAAGTCATCCTCGATACATTTCATGATCGCCGGCGAGCCTACGCTTTTCAGACCACGCCGCTGGGCGTGCAGTGGGACGCGATTTGGACGGAAGCTTCGCGGGCGGAGGTGCATGGGAATTTCGATACGTCGTTCGATACGGTTTGGAATTCGCGTGGCAAGGTGACCGGCCGCGGCTATGTGGTGATGATGTCGATTCCGTTCAAGAGTCTGCGCTTCCCTGCGACGAAACGACAGGAGTGGGGAATCATTCTGTATCGCGGCATCTATCGCAAGACGGAGGACGCGTTCTGGCCGCAGATTTCGCGGAAAATGGAAGGGCGGCTGGGGCAGGAGGCTACTCTCGATGGGCTGGAGGGAATTTCGCCGGGTCGCGACCTGGAGCTGATTCCTTACGGCGTGATGCGGGGCTTTCGGGCGCTGGATACGCGCGACCCGTACAACCCATTTTTTCAGAATGCGACGGTGCAAGGGCAGCCGGGCCTGGATGCGAAGTGGGTGATCAAGGACCATTTTGTGCTGGATATGACGGCGAACCCTGATTTCAGCCAGGTGGAATCGGAGGATCCGCAGATCACGGTGAACCAGCGATTCGAAGTTAAGTTTCCCGAGAAGCGGCCATTTTTTCTGGAGAACGAAGACTACTTTCGCACACCCTTCGATTTGTTTTTCACCCGCAACATTCAGGATCCATCGGCGGGAATCCGGCTGACCGGAAAGGAGGGGCCGTATTCGGTCGGGCTGATGGCTACCGACGATCGGAGTCCGGGACTGGCGGTGCCGAACTATTGCCCGGCTACATCGCTCGTGTGTTCGAGCGACTTGTATGGGGTTCGGTCGTACTTCACGATCGCGCGGGTGAACCGCGATATTTTCAGGCAATCGAGTGTGGGGGCGATCTATACCGATTGGCAGTGTCCTTCGACCGGAGAATTCAATCGCGTGGGCGGGGCCGACACCCGGCTCAAGCTCACCGACAATTGGACCATGGAAGGGCAGGCGGTGGTGAGTTCGAGCAGACTGCTGGGACTGACGGCCGCGAACCTGCAGAATAGCTGCGAGGCGGGACTCTTCCCGTTCAGTTCAGGTAACGCCGGAAATAGCAGCTACTACGCCGGCGCGGCCGACCGGCTCGATCTTCGGCACAACGGCCTGCATTTGATCTACAGCGGTTCTTATCAGGATGTGACGCCGGGCTTCGTCACAGTGCCGGGATTCGTGAACCGGGTCGACATCCGCGAGAGTGAGCAGCATGCGGGGTACGTGCTTCGGCCCAAGCAGGGATGGATCGTCGCCTGGGGTCCGGCCGCCTACAACCGTTATGTGTTTGACCATGAAGGAACGCGGCTTGACACCGTCTACACGCCGTATGTGTTTGTGGAGGGTCGGGGGCAGACGAGTCTGCGGCTCCTGCCTTACGAGGAGTCGCGCGAACGATTAAGGCCGCAGGATTTCGCGTTCCTGGGTTTGCCCGGCGTTGCGCGGAATCAGGACTACCACGAACACCGCAGCGGTGGTTCAATTGCGAGCGGCTACTTTTCTAAAGTCTTCGCCAAGGCAGAGTACTACTGGGGAAATGGTCCGAACTTTGTGCCGGCGGCGAACGCGGCTCCGCAATGGCTTCTGGGGCGGCTGGATACGGGAGATGTGACCCTGACCTTCCGCCCCGTGAAGCCGCTGAAGATTGAGAATACTTATCTTTTCGAACGGCTGCGCGCGAGGAACGGCACTTACCTGATCGCCCGGAGTCAATTTCCCGGAGCCGGGCGGGGAATTTTCAATGACCACATTCTACGCAGCAAGTGGAACTGGCAGTTCACGCCGGAACTTTCAGTGCGGGTGATTCTGCAATACAACGGGCTGCTGGCTGGAACGCCGGGCGTGGGATCGCCATACACGTACCTGCCCACACAGAAGGAGTTCAACGCCGACTTTCTGGTGACTTACCTGGTGCATCCGGGGACGGCGATCTATGTCGGCTATAACAGCGACCTGCAAAACCTGACTGTGGAGCCCGGCGAGGGTGTGTTCCCCACGCCGCGAGGCTACCTCAACGACAGCCGGCAATTTTTCGTGAAGGCGAGCTATTTGTACAGATTCTAGATGAAACGCGGAGTGGTGCTTACCCGGCATGCCCATCTAACATTCCCGCAGACCGTATCGTCTCACATCGCATTCAACGACTTCGTGAAAGATCTCGAAACTTGTAACGATTTCGGCACTACGGACACCATCCTCTCGAGCGGAAGATTCGCAAGGGAGGTCGATATGCAGAAGGCAAGAAAAATTCTCGGAGGGATGCTGATTGCGATCGCGGGGCTCGTGATGGCGGGATTCAACAATTGCAACAACGGCCCGACTTCGCCACCACTCAACTCGCTGACCTTGCTGCCGACGAACGCCAATCCCAGCTGCACGGTTGCAGCAGCGACATTCAATACCTGGTTTGTGAGCAACAGTGTAAGCGCGAACGGCTCCGTGAACCCGGCCAACAGCGTGACGTTCCCGAACAGTCCCAACTGCAGCTTTTACCAGTGGGCCATGCAGGATTTTCTATGGCTGACGTCGCCGACCACATCCGCCTATGGCGGCAAAGGGTTGATTCTTGATTCGCCGGCCTTTTTCGACGTGTCGCCACCCGCGGGCAGTGAGGTCGGGCCCCGCACTCTGCTTCCGCACACTGCGGGTTTTATCCATCCTCTGGTCTTGCGCGCCGCCCAAGCCGGACCGCAGGGCCTGCAGTTGACCTTTGATTCGTCCGGGACGCCGATCCAGGTGAAACTCGCAGAGAAGGGTGCAGTGCCGACCGTCATCAACGCCGCCGGACAGCGCATCCAGGTCGCACACGCTAAGTTGGGAAGGGACGGGAACCCTATCCTGCTCGACGGAAACGGCGCTGTGATCCGGGTGGCCCTCACGAAAGGGATACGTCCGCAAGCTAAGTCGGCAGAGATTCCGACGATGCTCGTTGCGACAAAATTCATCGTGGACAGGATTCCGATCTTCATCGATCCCTCTCTTTCGGTGATCGATGTGGAGCAGGGGGAGGCGGACACGAACGGAGTTCTGGAGGCACAGTCATCGCAAGGCGGATCGCTGATCTACTACGCGACGATCGTCAACGATGTCTATGCCTACTACGCCACCGGAGTGAAAGATGGGGCAATTTCGCTCACCGGCGACGGGATCTGCACTCCTTCAGCAGGGTCTTTTTGCTTTCCCACTACGGGGACGCAGTTGAGCCAGATCCAATCCTTTGCCACGGGACACACGACCTTTCCCGACGCAACCGCCCTGGCCATCGAAGTCAAGTCGGCATGGGTTGTCGCTACCGGCCTGCCCAACCTCGGCAGTTACGTCACAATGAATGCCACCATACCGACCTACAACCCGCCGGTTCCTCCGCCCTCGGGCACCACGGCGTTGACCGCCACAGGTCAACAGACCGTGCAGCTCGCTCTGGTTGGCATGCATGTCGTGGGGAGCGCTGCCGGCCATCCGGAGATGATCTGGTCGACGTTTGAGCACGTAAACAACGCACCTGCAGGGACCTATTCCTACATCAATACGAGCAACGCAACGGCTCAAGTGAATCAGAACGTCTCACAGGTTCCAACTATCGGGGGATCGAGCGCGCCCTGGTTGCTCTCTTCCACCAGCGCGACCAGCTTCAACACCCAGAACATGTCGGTTAACGCTTTCAGTTCGCCGGCGACGATCACCGCGAATGGCCCTCCCGCACCGGGGACCATCCTGCCAAGCGATACGATCCGCTGGAAAGCCTTCGGAGCGGCTTCCGACGTCGTCCCCAATCCTGCTGACCCGTCGACTGCCGCTTCCAATACGGAGATCATCGCCATCAACAACAGCATCCAGTCGATGCTGGCGAGCGGCGATCTGCGGGCCAACTACATTCTGACCGGCGCTACCTGGACGGTAAACGGGTTTGCTCCCATTGGCGGAGGCGCGAGCCAGGCGCTATGCGCGAAGATTCCGCCACCGAATGGCTGTCCGGTCGGGACCAGCGCGCTCTCCAACACCACGATGGAAACATACGATCAAGGTAAGGACAACACCCTGGGCAACGGGGGATTGAACTGCCTTTCCTGCCACAGTGGTGGGAACACCACGGTGGTAAGTCACATATTTGGAGGCATTAAGCCGCTCTTCTAGGCTTGCCAACGGTAGTGGCTTGATGAAAGCACTCGGCCACTACCGAACCCTTTGGTCGCCCCTTCGATTGCCGAATCCTGTGGATATCCGGTAGAATCTAATGATTCGAATCGAGGTTGGAACTGACATGAAAGCAGCTATTCATCCGGCATATAACGAAGTGCGCGTGCATTGCGCGTGCGGCAACGCATTTGTGACCCGGTCGACTCATAAGGGCGACATCTCTGTGGAAATTTGCTCGAGCTGCCATCCGTTTTTCACCGGCAAGCAGAAGCTGATGGATACCGCGGGCCGCGTGGAGCGCTTCCGGCGCAAGTACGCCAAGGCCGAACCGGCGAAGAAGTAAATTTCGTTCCGGATTTACGCGGATTCGCGCGGATCACACCGGAAAAATCAGCCCTCGCTCCGGCGGGGGCTTTGTTTTGTTGGGGAAGGTAGAATAAGAGGGTGAAGAAGTTCTGGGACAACTCGGCGACTGTGGCCGGTCTTCGTGCGGGCGCGACGGGCGAGTCGCAGGTCTCCACACGGTCGCCCGTCTCCACACAACTTGTGCCGGCTTCGCTGTCGATCGGGGATGTTTGCATCTCCCCGGCAACCGTGCTCGCGCCTATGGCCGGCGTGACCGATACGGTGTTCCGGCGTTTCATCCGGAATCTGGGCGGATGCGGGCTCATCATGACCGAGTTCACTTCGGCCGACGGAGTGCTGCGCAAGAAAGATCAGAAGGCCAAGCGCTATCTCCATTTCTACGAAGACGAGCATCCGATTTCGGCGCAGCTTTTCGGCAGCGATCCGGGGGTGATGGCCGAGGCTGCGCGCATGGTGGAGGGACTGGGCTTCGACCTGGTCGACCTCAACCTGGGATGCCCGGCGAAAAAAGTCGTCAAGTGCAACGGAGGCTCCGGCCTGCTGCGCGATCTTCCGGCAATCGGACGGATTTTCGAGGCGGTGCGCGCGGCGGTGAAAATTCCTTTCACGGTAAAATTTCGCGCGGGATGGAACGATGAAGAAATCGTCTGTGTGGAACTGGCTCGCATGGCAGAGTCGTGCGGACTGGCGGCGGTCGCGCTGCATGCCCGCACCCGCGAAATGGGTTACAGCGGCAACGCGCGATGGGAATGGATTGCCGCGATAAAAGATGCGGTGAAGATTCCGGTGATCGGAAACGGCGACATTCGATCGCCTGAAGACGCGTGCGCCATGGTGACGCAGACGGGATGCGACGCCGTCATGATCGGGCGCTCGGCGCCGTCGAATCCATGGATCTTCCGGCAGATCGAACAATATTGTGCAGGGATTCGCGGAGGGGCGGAAGCATTCGTCCGCCCGGTCAGTGGAAGTGCGCCCGATTTTCAAGTTCAGCGTAGCGTCTCCCCGGACGGGGGCGTCCGGGGCTCCATGTACGACTCGCCCAGCGAGGCTGATCGCTATCAGATGATTCGCACTTACTTCCAGATGCTGATCGAGGAACAACTCCCCGACGCTGTGGGCAAGATGAAGCAGTTTGCATCGTGGTTCACGCACGGGGTCCCCGGTGGCGCGGGGCTGCGCAAGGCGATCTACGAATCGAAGAGCGCGCCAGACATTCTGAGCCGCGTAGAAGAATTCTTCGAAGCCAGGTTGTCAGTGACGACGAGCCCTTAAGGGGCGCTCGTGACGATCCTCATCACCGCAGTTCTGTCGTGACTCCAGTCCTCTTTGATCTATCGCAGCGCTGCATAGCCCGATTTGCGCTGACAATAAAAATGGCGCGAACCGCCCAGCGGTCCACGCCATGTTCGAGTGCAAATTGCGGATAGTTCCGTCAGAGCACGGTCACCGAGATTCGAGCTCCCGGATGCTTCAGGTTGAACAGAAAGTATCCGCCATCGACGTAGTCGATGTAGCAGTTGTCGTTGTACGACCATCCTGCCGGCCAAGCGTCCACAACTTCGAAGTTGTAACCGCCGTATCCGAAGTGCGGCCTGCCTCCGACCACAGTTACGTGCCGGATGGCGAAATGGTGATCGTGGCCAAAATGCGCGCGGAAATGTTCGTCATCGATGCGCCGCTTTTCTTCGGCGCGCTGCTCGTGGTGCTCTTCCTGTTTCGCTTCTTCGTGGTGCTCGTGCTCGTCCTGGGCATACACGGTCATCGCTCCACTCAGAAGAACTGCCCCGCAGATCCCACCGACTACTAGAAATCGCTTCATAATGAACCTCGCATTGATTTTGGAATGAGGGGCACGGCTGGCGCGCCCCATGGTCACCCGCGTGACTTAATCCAGATGCGAATGACCGATCCAGAGTTGCCGTACACAACTTTAAGCAGAGCGGACGACCCTGGCTGTAAAGAATTGTCATGATCTGCGGGAAATCATACGGCGTTCACACTTCTTTCGCGACCATCTTTCCCGACCCGCCTTTCTCCACGTAGGCCCAGGGAGTTGTTGCGTCGTGCGTGAAAAC
>CAYOVU010000017.1:0-27774 GCA_964407505.1 uncultured Acidobacteriaceae bacterium
GTCTTCGCAGCTTGTTCGAGGATGGGCGCAACCCGGCGGCATTGCGGGCACTGTAGGTCCTCGAATACCACAAGAGCAACCTGCGATCCTTTGGGGGGACGCAGGGCGGGATTAAGGGCATCCTGCGCCGGCGACGCGCACAAAGAAGCAACGAAAATCAATCCCCCTAAAATGACAGAGCGAGAGCTGAGTTTGTTTCTCATGATTTTGTTAGTCGTGACTCACTCCAATGTTAACCGATGCGGCATAACAGTGTCAGGTTACCAGCGGAGACCCGGGCGACGAGGTGCATTAAAGGCTAACCTCCGTGCGCGAAATCCACGCGGCAACGCGCTATAGTTAAAGTCAACATCTGCGAAAGATCGTGAAATTGCCTCTTGCATCGAACTCTCTGCATTACTCTCGTTTGGCGCTGCCGCTGGCGGCCGTCTTTTTTTTGCTCGGGGTCTTTTTGCTCGGACCCTTGGCCTGCAATCGCAGCCGGCATCGAGTGCTGGAGGTCAATTACGTTTCAGCGGTGCAGGCCACGCTTCGCGATCAGATAGCCACCATCTACAACCGCGTGGGCACGGTGAAGAACGGAGAGCGCGTTGAAGTGCTGGAGCGCGAGAAGCGATTCTCTCGCGTCCGCACCGCATCCGGGCTTGAGGGCTGGATTGAGCAGCGATACCTGGTTGACCAATCCACTTACGACGCCCTTCAAAAGCTCACGCAAGAGAATCTCAACGATCCCGTGCAGTCCCCCGGTGTGTTGCGCAACGACACGAATATGCACGTTACACCGGGGCGTGAGACTGAGCACTTGTATCAGCTGGCAACTGGAGCGAAGGTTTCGGTGCTGAAGCGCGCCACGGTTGAGAAACAACCCGGAGCAGTCGCGGTACACACGAAAACTGGCTCGAAAGCGGCCTCCGGTCCAGCTCTTGAGGATTGGTGGCTGGTTCGTGACTCCGAAAACCGTGTGGGCTGGGTGCTGGGGCGAATGGTGGATCTCGATGTGCCATTGGAAATCGCTCAATACGCCGAAGGTCAGCGCCTGGTCGCATTCTTCGCATTGAATCAGGTCGAAGACGCAGGCAAAGAAGGAGCCGACAAGAAAGTTTCGCAATATCTGTGTGCCGTCACCGAACCGCACGACGGTTTGCCCTACGACTACGACCAGATTCGCGTCTTCACCTGGAATGTGAGGAAGCACCGCTACGAAACTGCCTACCGCGAGCATGGACTCAACGGCGTGCTGCCGATTACCGTGACCACCGAGAATTTCGACAAGGAAGGAACGCTTCCTGTGTTCGTTCTACGCGTGACAGACGATAGCGGGAAAGTGAGCGAGCGCAAGTACAAACTGAATACGCCGATCGTTAGGCGAGTGCTGGCCCCGGGGGAACAGAAGGAAGCGCCGCATGCCTCAATGAAACACCGGCGGCACTAGCAGTAAATGTTAGCAGTAAAAATCCGCGATGCTCTGCACCACCCAGCGTTGTTCTTGTTCGGTGAGTTCGGGGAACATGGGCAATGCTAATACTTCTTTCGTGGCGCGTTCGGCCTCTGGAAAGTCACCTTCGCGATAGCCCAGATAAACGAAGCACGGTTGCAGGTGTAGAGGAATGGGATAGTAAACTTCTGTGCCAATCTTGCGGGCGGTGAGGAATTCGCGCAATTCGTCACGACGGTAAGCGCGGACAACATATTGATGGAAAACGTGATGAGCGGCAGCCGCGGTGTGCGGCAACTGGATCGGGCCGCTTTCGAAAATTGCGGATTGCCGATCGCTATTTGTCGATTGAGAAACCTTTGCCAGTCCAGCCCCGACGAATAGCCGATCGTAAGTGGCAGCGCACTCGCGGCGAGCTTCGTTCCATCCTTCCACATACTTCAACTTCACGCGTAAGATTGCGGCCTGCAGCGCATCAAGACGGCTGTTCCATCCCAACTCATCGTGAACATAGCGGCGCGAGCTGCCATGATTGCGCAGGCGACGCATGTGCTCCGCCATCTCTTGGTTATTCGTGGTCACCAAGCCAGCCTCGCCGTAGGCGCTGAGATTTTTCGTGGGATAAAAACTGAACGCCGCGGAAACGCCCATCGATCCGGCCTTACGCGCTTGGCCCGGCTTACTCCCCCACCGCGCGCCAATGGCTTGCGCGGCATCTTCGATAAGCGACAGATGGAATTCATCTGCCAATCTCTGAAATACATCTATGTCGGCGCACTGGCCGTAGAGATGAACCGGCAGCAGCGCTCGGAGCTTGTCACGCTTGGCACGCCGCAGGAAGGACTCTGCTTGAACGGGATCGAGATTGAACGTCAGCGGATCAATGTCGGCAAAGACAGGACGTGCGCCAATGCGGGCAATAGCGCTGGCGGACGCAAAGAAACTGAAAGGCGTAGTGAGAACCTGATCGCCGGGCTGCACTCCGGCCGCGGCCAAGGCCAGCCACAAAGCGTCGGTGCCGGAGGCGCAACCGACGGCGTCGGTAGCGCCGCAGAAGTCCGCGAACTCACGTTCGAACGCCTCGACCTCAGCGCCCAGAATGTAATGCTGCGATGCACAAACGCGTTCTACTGCGGCCAGTACTTCGGTGCCGATCTGCACATACTGCCGCTTCAAATCCAGCATGGGGACGCGGTCGAGCGCCTTTGCGCTCTGAGCTGCCGGAACCCGTTTTGTCAATTCACTCTTTATCGAGGATGTGGTCACGGAAATGTTGATTGTAGCAGGACGGTTTGCCACGTCAGGAAGGTGCGACGCCATTCAAACAAGCCAACAGAATATTTGTTGTCTACCATTTCTCATACCGACCTCCATAAACTCGTGAGATTGTTTCGCGCCTTACCGATTTGTGAGTCTGTATGTAAATGATAAGACTATATGTTGCTCTCTTGCTCTTTTGGAGCTTTAGCTGCTTTAAAGTTTCCACTGGCGGGGTGGCGGCGCTTCTTAAATTTTATTGGCCTCGGGAACTTAATATACAAAATGAAGCATACTGGGCGAAGTACTTCGCCCCGGTTTCGATTCAATTCGCTTTCTGTCAAATTGGGGAGGACCAATGCAAGGGTTGAGAAATTTCTTAGGATTTTGTGCAGTTGTTTTGTTTTCCGCCGTCCTTTCGTTTGCGCAAACAGGATCGATTGCCGGAACCGTCTCAGATTCCTCTGGCGCAGTAGTACAAGGCGCCGAAGTTACAGTGCGGAACGGTGCGACGAGCGAATCGCACAAGGCAACCAGCGATGCGTCTGGCACCTTCGCCCTGACGAATCTTCCGGTGGGCTCGTACGAAATTACCGTTAAGAAGGAGGGCTTCAAGCTCTTCCACTTGCCCAGCATCGAGTTGACTGTAGGCCAGACGCTAACGGTCGGTCCTAAACTCACCCCGGGGGCGGCTGGAGAAGAAGTAACGGTACGGGCTGACGCCACTCAGGACGTAGATCTTGAGACGTCGCAGATCAGCAACCTCGTCGATCAGAGGCAGATGGAGAGCTTGCCACTGATTACGCGCAATCCCTACCAACTCGTGTTGCTATCACCCGGAACATCGCAGACCGATAGCAGCAACGGCGGCATTTCTGTCAATGGGGCGCGCGATCGTAACAACAACTTTTTGCTTGACGGGCAAGATAACAACGATACGTCCGTGCCCGGAATCATAGGTGGCGTGTTAACTGCTAATCCGGAATCGACCGAGGAGTTCCGCGTTATTACCGACAACTTCAACGCCGAATACGGACGCAACACCGGCGCGATCATCGATGTGGTGACCAAGAGCGGCACCAATTCGCTCCACGGGAATGTCTATTACTTCGGACGCTGGAATGGTTTCGGAGGGGCGCGCGACTGGTTTAACCCGGCAGAAGGAATCAATGCGGGGCCGATGAACCCCTACATTCGACACCAATTCGGATTTTCCATCGGCGGTCCCATCATTAAGAACAAGACGTTCTTCTTCTTCAATGACGAAATGGACCGTTTCCGCACAACGCTGAGCGACCAAGCCAGCGTACCAACGCCAGGATTTCTAAGCGGAAAGTTCAACTATACCTATGCCGATACCTCAGGCGCCGAGCATACAGTTCCGATTGACTTGGTTGACACGCCAGCTGCAGGTGGAAATAATCCCTCGGTAAATTTCCCGAACGAGAGTTACGTGGGTCCACCGATCCCGTTTGACTCAACGATGCAGAAGGTCTTCGCTAACTACCCGACCACGACGCAGTCATTCAACGGCATCTCAGGCAGTGTTTTCTTTCCAACCACTTCTAAGCAAAGCACCTACAACCCAATCGTCAAACTCGACCATCATTTCAACGATCGGGAATCGCTCAGTTTGCGCTATGGATACGGACATTTCTTCGATCCCAATCCGGGTTTTTCGGATATCCTTCCCGGATTCGGAGCATACGAAGAAAAAGCCATCAGTGAAAGTCTGTCTGCGCAGTTGACCTCGACCCTGAGCAACAACTTAGTCAATAACTTCCAGTTTGGCTGGAACCACATCTACGCGGCTTTCTTTCTTTCGAAGAACACCACGAATGTGCTCGATGCTCCTGGGGGAGTGGATTCCTTTGGAAATGGTTGGGATTACGCGCTCGATCCATTTACCAGCTTCGCGAGCACTCTAGGCGGGTCGGACGCCCAAGCCCGGAAAACGGGCACCATAAGCTACTCCGAGAGTCTTAGCTGGGTCCATGGAAACCATACCTTCAAGTTTGGTTTCGATTTTCGAGATGTAGGTGAGAGTGGCTATGATGATTTCAGCTCGCGCCGCCAGCTCACTATGGATCCCGAAACGGCGTTTAGCGGCTTTAATCCAGGACAAAACTTTCCGCAGACACCTTCGGGCATTGTGGCCAATGCACCTTTTCTCGCGGACGGGTCAGACCCTGACAGATCGCTGGTGGATGCGGCGGTCGCATATTACGGCCTTGTGATTGAAGATGCACAGTCCCAGTTCTTCAATAAGACAGGTGTGCCACAACCTTCGGACAATAAGTTTTTCAAGCAGCATGAGTTCGATTGGTATGGGCAAGATACCTGGAAAATTCGCTCTAACTTTACCTTGAATATAGGATTGCGCTATCAACTCAACGGTGTCCCATACGAGACTAGCGGAAACCTTTCCAACTTGTTGCAAGACCCAGGTTCGTTCGCCACCGGCCAGCCGGTGACATTCAGCACTGTTGGCCCGGGCTCCGGGCACCAGCTCTACCAGCCGGACTATAAAGACATCGAGCCGCGCTTTGGCTTCAGTTGGGATCCGTGGAAAGACGGTAAGACCGCCGTCCGCGCTGGATTCGGCATCTTCCACGATCGTACCTTCGGGAATGCTTTCGGAAATGTCCGTGCCGACCCGCCGTTTCAGGGATCCTATACCAATTTTCCCGGAATATTCAACGGCAACGAGACAGGGGAAACGATCAATAACGCGTTTGGTTCGGCCTCTTTCCCATCACAGCCGCCGCTGCTGACGCCTTCACCGTCGATTCCCGATGAATCCCTGGTATCGGGCATCGTTGTCTTTGACACTCACTTCCCCAATGCCGCAAGCAACAACTGGAACTTTGACATTCAGCGGCAACTGCCAGGAAACAACGTCGCAGATATTGCGTATGTTGGGGCCATGGGCGTCCACGTTTACGGACAGCGCGACGGAGATCCACCGGATCCAGCACTGGTGCAGCAGTTAGTCGCGTACTGTAGCGTTCCCAACGCGTTCGGTTGCGATCAAACCACACCGAGCGGATCTTTACTGTATGAAGGTGCGGAGTTTGGTCTTCTGCCATTTGACGCGGTGAACAACAACGCGCTTTTCCAGCCCGACTACCAGATCAATGAGTTCAACTCTATTTACCACGGGCTGCAGACAAAGTTCACGCACCGCATGAATCACGGGCTGCAGTTCCAGGCTGCTTACACTTGGTCGCACGCCCTCGACAACGCCGTCGATCCTCTTACGCCGGCAAACGGGTCACACACATTTCCGCGAAACTCACTCGATCTACGGGAGAACTACGGCAACTCCGACAATGACACCCGCCACGTCGCGGTACTGAACTACGTTTATGAATTGCCATTTGGCCGCGGCAAGGGGTATTTGAACCACGGAGCGATTGGGAGGGTTATGGAAGGCATCGAGCTCGACGGCATCTTCACCGCACAGACCGGCCATCCGTTCCAGGTTCGGGGAACCCTGGACACACAGAGAACCGGCATTGCAGCGTGGGGCTACCAAGTCGGGGATCCTTTCGGCTCAGGCGCCGGTTGCGGGCTTACGCCGGCGCCGGGTTCAGGTTATGCCTACATTCCCAACGAATGCGCCTTCACCAACCCACCGTGGGGATCCGCTTCTAACAACGAGCGTAACCAATTTTATGGGCCTGGATTCTGGGACTGGGACGTAACCGTAGCGAAGAGGATGACTATAACGGAACGGGTAAAGGCTGAACTGCGTTTCGAGGGCTACAACATTCTTAACCACCCACACTTCCAAAATCCCGGAACAGATGCCGCAAATATTGGCAACTTAATTGGACAAGGACAGTTTGGCGTGATTACATCCACCTATGTACAGCCCGACGGAACCACTTCGGCACGCCAAGTGCAGGTTGCGTTGAAGATCATCTTCTGATTCCTCATCGTACGACTTTCCAACGGCCTGTGTGATGATCGCACGGGCCGTTGCTTTTTCCAGTCCCTACTGATCCGTCTAGCCATCTAATCGCCGCCTACAATTTCCCACATTGAGCTCCAGAAACTTGTTTCAGCGTTCCCCAAAACATAACAAACAATCAGCTGCATATCTATGAAAACAATGGGTGTTATAGAAGACCCATTTTGGAACATCATTTGCTTTTGTATGACTGACAGTTCGAAACGGCGGTTTTGCGCCCTAATCTGTTTAGGGACCGCGACCCGCCACGCCAGATTTGGGTTTCTCTCCAGTTTCATATATGTCCGCGTTGGAGGTTTTTATGAAGCAGCCTGCATTTCCTCTCCCCGTAGTTCTCCTCGCCCTTGGATTACTTTGTGGGATCGTCTTCACCACCCCAGCAAATGCTGATGAGCTTTATGCCAGCATTCGAGGCATCGTCACAGACCAATCAGGGGCAGTGGTGCCTGATGTGAACGTTACAGCTATTAATGAGGCGACCGGAGTCTCGAAGGCTGTGGTTTCCAACCGGGACGGCGCATTTTCGTTCCTGCAACTTCCCATCGGAGATTATGACGTTAAGATAGAGAAGTCCGGCTTCAAGAGCTACACGGCAAAACATATCCACCTCGATGTAAACCAGGTATTTGCTCTAAACGCAAAAATCGAACTGGGCACGGTATCTGAGACGGTCACGGTAGAGGCTAACGGAACTCAGGTTGAAACCAGCACGCCGCAACGCGGCGACGTCGTTGATGTGAATCAAATTCTCAATCTGCCGCTCATTGGCCGCGACTGGGTCAACCTGCAACAGCTTGAGGGGGGTGTGGTGGCGGCCTCAGATGGTCGAGGAGAATTTGCCACCAACGGCAGCCAAACCACGCAAAACAGCTTTCTGATCAACGGAACGGACACCAACGACCTTCCGCTCAATACTCGTACAGTGATTCCCAGCGAGGATGCCATTCAAGAGTTCCGAATGGTGACCAACACCATTAACCCGGAATATGGCCGGAATTCGGGGGCAGTTATGAATGCCCTGATCAAGTCGGGAAATAATGCCTTTCACGGTGATGTGTTCGAGTTTTATCGCGACACATTTTTGAACGCCAGCGATTGGTTTACAAAGTCGCCGGCAATTTTTCACCAGAATACGTTCGGGGGCACCATTGGCGGCCCCATCTGGAAGAACCATTCGTTTTTCTTCTTCTCCTATCAGGGCATTCGAAATCGGGAACCGGAGCCCAACGCTCCGACTTCGAGTGTCACCTATACGACCGCGCAGGTTACGGGCGCGGCAGGCGCGTTCACCGGGATCAACGGGAATCTCTCGCCGATTCCACTGGTTGGCGACAATGGCACAACGTACCCTGCCGGTACACCTTATTCAACCATCTTCGGCACAGGGGCAATTCCCACCGCCGACTTCAATCAGACCGCTACCCAATTCCTTCCATTTCTGGGCGCGAACCCCTCTGGATTGCTTTCGTTCGACCCGATTCGTACTCTCACTGACAATCAATACATATTCCGCATTGACCAGAATCTGACCAAGAACGACTTACTCTGGGGCTCATACCTGCAGGAATCCGAGCCTTTTAGTGACACGATAGCTTTTGCCGGTCTCGGTACGGGTCCCACGGTTCCGGGATTTGCGGACACCAACCAGCAGCATTTCAAGCTCCTGACTCTCTCTTGGAGCCACACGCTGAATGATCACATGATCAACGAATTGCGTGGCGGGTATAACCGGTTCAATTATGCCGCAGTCCTTCCTACGCAAATCGTCCAGCCCTCCAGCCTCGGGTTCAACATCACGCCCCAGGATTCCGCCGCGGCAAGTTACCCGTTCATATTTATTCCCAGCTTGTTCAGCCTGGGGTTCTCGCCAGACGGTCCGCAGCCCAGAATCGACCAGACCTATGAGGTAGTGGATAATTTCTCCTTTACGCATGGCAATCACACCATGAAGGCCGGCTTCGATATGCGACGCTTCGAGGTGAACAACCCCTTCTACGCTCAGAATAATGGGCTATTCTTTTACAATGGCGGCGGAACTTACAGCACCGGCAATCCCGGAGCGGACTTCCTTCTGGGACTACCCGATCTCTATGCTCAGGCCAGCGGGGGTAACGGCATCGACCGTGCCCAGGAGTACTACAGCTATTTCCAGGATCAATGGAAGATACGGCCCAACTTCACCTTCACTTATGGCTTGGGTTGGACGATCGACACTGCGCTGCAAGACCTAGCCTATGACGGTAATGGAATGGCTGCATTCTATCCCGGCCAACAATCCACGGTTTTCCCGAACGCGCCGGTTGGCGTGGTGTATTCGGGCGACCCGGGCGTTCACCCGACTGGCACCGACCATCCTTTCCGGAACTTTGGACCTCGCATTGGGTTCGCCTATAGCCCCGACTTCGGCGCGCTGACCGGCGGCGCGGGAAAGACCAGCATACGCGGCGGTTTCGGCATTTATTACAACCGCACGGAAGAGGAGCTGAACCTGCAATTCCAGGGCGTTCCGCCCAATTCGATCTCCACGAACGGAGCGGGAACCGATGGCGGAAGTCCGAGTTTCGCCAATCCTTTTGTAGACGTCGCTGGCAGAGGTACGCTCAACGAACCCAATCCTTTCCCCTTTGTTGGCGCTCATCCGAACGTCCAGTTCTTAGCGAGCAACGGGAACCTTCCTGTATGGAGCGCATGCTGCAGCACGATTGACCCGAAGAACGTCGATCCCACTTCCTACAACTACAATCTGACCATTGAGCGTCAAGTCTCAGCCAGCATGATTGCGTCCGTGGGTTATGTGGGCTCGCTTGCACGTCATCTTGAAATCGGCCACCCGCTAAATCTTGTCAACCCTGCGGCTTGCGTAGCTGCCGGGCCGACCGTCTGCTCTCCCGGCAGCCAGCTCACTCAATTCCCGGGGGATTACTTGTATCCCGGAAACGTGTACGGAACGATCGACCAGATTTCGAACATCGGCAATTCGCACTACAACTCGATGCAGGCGGGATTGAAGAAGAGGTTGTCCAATGGTTTGCAATTCAGCGCGAACTACACCTGGGCGCACTCCTTCGATAATGGCTCGGGATTCGAGAACACGTCCTTTGGCGGCGGTGGATTCGGTGGGCTGTCCTTAGCTCGCGCCTACAATCCGTATGTGAAGTCGCTCAACTACGGATCCTCGATTTTCGATGCCCGAAATCGCTTGGTCTTCGGCTACACCTATGAACTGCCACATCGCCATACCAGCAACGCGTTGCTCGGTCGGGCCACCAAGGGCTGGATCATTTCTGGAATCACGACGTTCCAGAGTGGATTCCCCATGGACGTGGTCGACACTTCCGACTGGTCTTTGCGCAACTACCCGGGCAACTCTGATTTTGCCGGCATGGACGTGCCGAACATGGTCGGGCCGATTCAGTACCTGAACCCACGAAAGAATATCGTCGCCAATGGAACTGGATCCGCGGTTCAGTGGTTTTCACCAAGTGCATTCGTCGGCTACTGCCCTACCAATAACAATGCCGCAGGTTGCGTTCCTGAAGGAACCTTTGGAAATGCCCCGCGGAACGTATTGCACGGACCTGGAATCAACAATTGGGACTTCCAATTGTCCAAAGACACCAACCTCACCGAATCGACCAGGATGGAGCTGAGGATTGAGTTCTATAACATCATGAACCATGAAAACTTCTGGCCGGGAGGCATTTCGGACAATATTCAAGCTCCGAATTTTGGCCAAATGACGAGTGACAGCCCGTCCACGGGGCAGGGGCCGCGTCTGATCCAGCTAGCCGCGAAGTTCTACTTCTAGCCAGTCAACTCGCTACAACTCTAAGGAGCGTCCCGAAGGGGACGCTCCTTATTTTGTCTGACTCGAATTTTGGTTCCGCTCAGGCACCTACATCTTTAGTTAATGCGACCGGACTACTTCCTGAATTTCTGCCCCAAACACTACCCAAAACAGCGTCCCACCTAGCCTCTCGAGCCTACTATTTATCATATTTTACTCCGTAAACCAATGTACATTTCTGGACAATTGCGCCGCACTGAGAGTTATGTCTATGAGAAGACTAAGTGTTATGGAACCACTGTTTTGGAACGTTAGTTGCTTTCACAATGCCGTTGCAGTAATCTTCCTGTCCGAGTGCGGTCCGCTCTGCATTTTTGTTCCAATCCGTTGTTGGAAAAAGTCGAGTTGGAGGGTCTTTCATGAAGCAGCGTGTATCTACCGTCACGGTTGTTCTACTCACCCTGGGACTAGTCTTCGGGCTCGCTTGGTCGACGCCAGCGAACGCCGATAACCTTTACGCCAAAATTCGCGGCACGGTGGCCGATCCATCTGGAGCCGTGGTAGCGGACGCGAAAATATCCGCGACCAACGTCGCCACCGGTCTTGGGTACAACGTTACCTCCGATAAAGGCGGCTTGTTTGAGTTCCTACAACTGCCCATCGGCGATTACTCGGTCAAGGTAGAGAAGTCTGGCTTCAAGTCCTTCACGGAAGGCCACATTCACCTGGATCTCGACCAAGTTTTCAGCCTGAAAGTGCAAATGGAACTGGGCTCCGTCAGCGACACGATTACGGTCGAAGCCAATGCCGCCCAGGTAGAGAGCACTGACATGCAGCTCACCGCTGTTATTAGCGGCAATCAGATTGTCGACATCCCGCTGAACGGCCGCAACTGGACTCAGTTGATGCAGCTTCAGCCTGGTGTACAGGCGTCATCCGACCGCTTCGGAGCTGGCGATTACTCCACAAACGGCTCGACAACCCAGCAGAATGCCTTCTTGATCAACGGCACCGATTCGAATGACACCTCGCTGAACACTCCGCTTGTGATTCCCAGTCCGGATTCCATCGGCGAAGTCAGCATGGTCAGCAGCACCATCAATCCCGAGTATGGCCGCAACTCCGGCTCGATCATCAACGCCGCCATCAAGAACGGCACCAACCAGTTCCACGGCTCGGCTTTCGAGTTCTATCGCGATACCTTCCTGGATGCACCGGCTTGGTTTGAAGTAGATCCGAACACGGGCAAATCGGCCGCCACTCCCTTCCACCTCAACGAGTATGGTGGCACGATCGGCGGGCCGATCATCAAGGATCATGCGTTCTTCTTTTTCTCGTATCAGGGCCTGCATGAGAGGACCCCGGACGCCGGCGAGCCCACTTCGACGCCGGTTTACACTCCCCAGGAGCGCACGGGGGACTTTTCTGACCTCGCCCCGCTTTACAATGCCAATAATCCCGAGCCGGCAGGTTCGCCATGCGGAGCGAATTACCAGGGTCCTTTTGGGCCCAATCCGCTGCCATTTGCCGTCGGCACGGCCGCTGCTGGGACGCCGTGGTGTCAGGCATTCCCAACGGGGGTGCTCCCGGGCACCGCTTTGAATGCGCTGTCACTGAAGCTGATGAATCAGTTTGTTCCGCTGCCGAATAACGGCAGCAACTTTAATTTCAATCCCACCACGACTGAGACCAGCAATCAGTACATTTATCGCGTGGATGACAGGCTGAGAGCGCAAGATAATGTCTGGTTCTATGGCCTCTATCAGAACACTCCGTCGGTAGACAGCCTGCCCTTTACCGGTACAACGCTGCCTGGATTGCCCGAAAACGCGAAACGGCACTATCAGGAATATACCGCCGACTATACCCACACCTTTTCGCCGACGACTCTCAATGAACTCCGCTTCTCCTATTTGCGCTTCAATTTCGTCGCCGTAAACCCGGTCAATCCGATCAACCCGACGGCCTATGGATTTACCGGCATTAACCCGCAGGTCCCTGCGCTGGCGTCTCTTCCCATCTTGAACGTAAATAATCTGTTCGAGCTCGGATTCAGTGCAAACGGGCCCCAACCGCGCATCCAGAACACCTATCAGGTAGCGGATAATTTCAGCAAGGTGTGGGGACACCATACCTTTAAGGCTGGCTTTAGCATGGAGCGCCTTGAGATCAACAACCCGTTCTATAGCAACCTGGCTGGCAATTATCAGTTTAGGGGCGCAGGACCGTTATCGACAAATGCTTCTGGAGCGGACTTCCTGTTAGGCCTTCCCGATTCCTACTCTCAGGGCAGCGGGTCGGTCATCCGTGGCCGCGGTCGCGAATACTATGCATACGTCCAGGATCAGTGGCAGATAAGGCCCAGCCTGACGCTGACACTGGGGACGGGCTATGACATCGAGACGCCCTGGAAAAATTTGTTTGCGGACGGCGAAATCACGGGAGCATGGCGGCCCGGCCAGCAGTCCACAGTTTTACCGACCGCTCCAGTCGGCTTCGTGTACCCCGGCGATGCGGGCATCAACCAATACGGCGGCGTAAACGTTCCCTACAAGGATTTTGCCCCTCGCTTGGGCTTTGCCTGGAGTCCCGGAGGCTCGCACAACTGGAGTGTTCGCGGCGGTATCGGACTGTATTACAACCGCTCGGAAGAGGAGTTGACCCTGCAGACCCTCCTCAACCCCCCGTTCGCTCTGGGCACCATCGGTGCTAATTCCATCAGTTCACCGAACCTCGCGAATCCGTTCACCACCGTGAACACGGTGCCGGTCGGTGGTGTTGGCTCGGGCTCCAAGCCGAACCCATTTCCGTTCATTCCTCCGGCGAAGGGAGCCAAGATCGACTTCACGCCGTTCGCTCCCCTCGGTTTCGACTGGGTTTCGGAGCAGCCTAACTTCACCACGCCGAGGGCGACCAACTTTAACCTGAACGTCCAACGTCAGGTCGGAAAGTCGACGATTGTTTCGATAGGGTACGTGGGGAGCATCGGTCGCCACGAGGAAGGCGCGTACAACGCGAATATGGCAGGCACGCCTGCCGGAACGAACCCGCTGTCGGCCGCATCAGGCTGTCCATTTGGCCTTCTACTTAGCGAGTGTCCCCTCCAGACACCTGTAACCTTTAACCCGACTACCTTTGTATATACGAACGGAGCCCCGGTACCGGGTGCAACTCCCTACAACCTTAATCTGTACGGCCAACCCGGTATTGAAGCCACCGATTACAACTCGAACTACAACTCGCTGCAGGTGGAAGTGAACCGGCACTTCAGCAATGGCCTACAATTCCAACTCGCTTACACGTGGTCCCGGAACTTTGACGAGACTTCGAACTTTGAAGGAAGTTCTTTCAACTTCCCCGGAATTAATCCTTACAACCCCAGATATACCTATGGTCCTTCGCAGAACGATGCACCGCAGCGCCTCGTAGTCAGCTACAAGTACACGCTGCCCTTCTACAAACTCTCGGGGCATCGTTTCAGAAGGCTTACCGACGACTGGAACATAGTGGGCATCTACACGCTTCAGAGTGGATTCCCGATTCCAGTATTTGACCTCACTGGCCATTCGCTCACGTGTGACGATAATGGCTTATCGTTCTTCACATGTCCGGATCGTCCAGACCAGGTGGCAGCGGTGAAGATTGTGAATCCGCGCACCTACCAAACCAATGCCAACGGTGGCTCAGGAAATGCAGGTAACTACTGGTTCACGAACGGCTCATCGGCCTTCACAGTAAATGCGCCGGGCAGTGGATTTGGGACGGCCAACCGTAACCCGATCTATGGTCCGGGCATCAACTATGGGGACATGGCGATAGAAAAGGACATTCGCATTGACGAGTCGAAGTCGGTAGAACTGCGCATGGAAACGTTCAATACCTTCAACCATGCCAATTTTGCCAATCCCGGCGGTGGGACTAACGGAGCCAGCCAGGATGCCTCCTTCCTAAGCACTGCGACCTTCGGGGAGGTCTTCAGCGTTCGTTCTCTAACCACCAACGGCGACGGTCGAGTCGTGCAGTTGGGAGCCAAGATTTACTTCTAACTGGCCGAAGCTAGATAAAAGAGGCATCCCTCGCGGGATGCCTCTTTATTTTCCCTGTACTGCAATTTGTTGTTGGCTGTTAGCCCGGAACTAGTTGCCTTCGGGTTTAGCCAAAAGCCAGAGGCTCATTTCCCGAACATGGGGTAGTGGCTGGCCGCGCCCATGAAGAACAACATCACGATCGACAGGAACGCGTTGGCCCTCGAGGCCAGCAGGGCCTGACGAGCCATTGCTTTTGCTTTGTCGGGAATAGGGGTACCATTGGCGGCGTTGTCGCGGGTCCATTGGATGAGACGCTTCTGAATGCGCCAGATTACTCCCCAAACGTTGAGCAGCATGACCCAGCTGATGCCGCCGCCAATGCCGATGGAGAGGAGGCGGTTGCTCTCCCAACCGTGGTTGTTCAGGCTCAGGAAGAGCCAGGCAGCCGCGGCGGTGACCACAGCATAGACCATGCCGATGAATGCTCCCTTGTCGAAGATTCCCTTCCCGGGTATCAGGCACGCGTAGAGGAGACCCCAGACGATCGTCCAGATCGCAAAGAAGCTGCCCATTGCGGCGCCAGAAGACGCACCGGCAAATCCTTCAAGCTGGGCATTGTGCGCATCAGCAGCAACGATATTTCCCCAATAAATCAGGCCCGCCAGCACGGTCAGCGCAGCCGACATGCGGAACCACATGAGAGCGCGCGTCATCAATGCAGGCATCACTTTGCCTTTGGTGGCGGCGTCGAGTTCCTTCATCAGGGGGACGTTCACCAAGTTGAAGAAGTAAAGCAGGCCGATCCAGGTGATGCCGGCGAGGAAGTGGATCCAGCGCACTAGCATAAGAAAATTCGTGTTGAAATCCTGGGGAAAGTGGATTTGGGGACCAAAGAAAGCTGCGAAACCAGCATTTGCCATGAATGCCCTCGCTTGCCTATATCTAAGTCAGGGTCGAAATTGCCCAAGGCGCGATTGTACACAACGCCGGGGCAATCGGTTCGGCGCTCTGGGCTGGGACAGAACCGTCCTAGCAAAGCCAACCGGCCTCCCACACCCGGAAAGGACACCTTATCCGAATCCATTGTGGGCTTTGCTAGGGACAAAGACCGATTTCCTTAAGTTCCGGGTTGAAAAGAGTGGGCGGACGCCGTATTGTACTCGCAGTTATCTGCCCGCTACGCGACCTTGGGAAACCGGGCTGTGAAAAGGCAGATTGTCCCCCCATGTTCCTTAGCGGAAAGCCGCGAGGAACTCGCTGTTGTTATGAGCTTCGCCCAAGGCGATTGCCGGAGGCGCAGATTGGAAAGATGCAGTTCAAAAGAACTTAAGGAGATCGGCTATGGATAACGGCAAGCCGGCGCAGAATATCCAGGATTCGTTCCTGAATACGGCCCGCAAAGAGCGGTTGAGTATTACGATCTATCTTCTGAGCGGAGTGAAGTTGACGGGCCGGATTCGTTCTTTCGATAAATATTCCGTGGTGCTGGAGGCCAACGGGCAGGAACAGTTGATCTTTAAGCACGCCATCTCGACGATTGTCATGGGCCGGACAATGTCGCAGGCGCAAACGCATGGAGCGCATCCCGAGGCGAAGACAGTGGGTGCGTCGATGGCTGCGGCGGCGTCATCGTCGGTTTCGGCAGGAGCGGTGCCTCCGGTGGCCAGCGCTTCGGCCACTGAAGGATAAGGCGCTTCCCGTTTGCGCAGTTCTCATCCCAAGAAGACCCGCGATCGCACACCTGCGGCTGCACGTGTGCCTCTCGGCACGGAGACGGTGCGCCCTGAAGACGATCAGGAGCGCGCGTTCCTAGTAGGGATTGAGGTGCGGACACGCGGACGCGCTGGAGCGAAGGTTACCGCGCAGGCCCAGGCGGCTCGTGAGGCGGCTCTGCTGCAGCCAGCGGCAAGTGGAAAGAGCACGGCGTCGCATGGCGCGGGAAAATCCAACGGGCACAAGCCAGCCATTCCAGAATTTGACGCGGATGAGTCCCTTGCGGAGTTGCGCACGCTGGCGGGGAGCGCGGGCGCGAACGTTGTCGGCGAAATTCTGCAGCGTCGCGACCGGCCCGACCCAGCAACTTTAATCGGTGCTGGCAAGCTCGAAGAAATCGCCGACGCAGCCGCGTCTGTCGACGCTGACCTGCTTCTCTTCGACCACGATCTCACCGCGTCGCAGCAGCGCAACATCGAAAAGATCGTCAAGAGGCGGGTGATCGACCGCACGCAGCTCATCCTCGACATTTTTGCGCGCCACGCACGAACGCGGGAAGGCCAGCTACAGGTGGAACTGGCGCAACTGCAATACATGCTACCGCGGCTGGCTGGACGCGGCGTGGAAATGTCGCAACTTGGCGGCGGCATCGGGACGCGCGGTCCCGGCGAAACGCAGTTGGAGACCGACCGCAGAAAGATTTACCGGCGCGTGCGGCATGTCGAACAGCAACTGGAAAATGTGCGGCGCATTCGCGCGCAGCAGCGGCAGCGGCGGGAATCCGCGCCGGTCGCGACTGTGGCGCTCGTCGGCTACACCAACGCGGGCAAATCGACCCTGTTCAATGCGCTCACGCAAGCCGCGGTACTCTCTTCGCCGCGCATGTTCGCCACGCTTGATCCCACGATTCGAGCGGTGGTGCTGCCCTCGAAGCGCAAAATCTTAATGTCCGACACCGTGGGATTTATTCGCAACCTGCCGCACACGCTGGTCTCGGCGTTTCGCGCCACGCTCGAAGAGGTGCAGCGCGCGTCTCTGATCGTGCATGTGTCGGACGCGAGCAGCCGGCTTTCCGCCGAACAGGACGCCCAAGTGGAGATTGTTCTGAAAGAGCTGGAAGCTGAGAAGAAGCCGCGGCTGCGGGTGATGAATAAAGTCGATCTGCTGGATGAAGAAGTGGCCCAGAGTTTAATCAACGACTCTCTGCGGGAAGACGCCCAGTTTCAAGGAACAGGTTCCGACGGAATCAAGACGGTGTATGTTTCCGCGGTGGAAGGCACGGGTCTGGATCGGCTGCTGGCGCGCATTGACGCCATGATCGAAGAAGATCGAGTGAGCCGCGTGCATTTACGCGTGCCGCAAAAAGAAGGCAAGGTGCTTGCCATGCTGGAAGCGAAGGCGCGGATTTATTCTCGGAAGTACAAGGATGGGGCAGTGGAGTTGGAGGTAGAGGCTCCGGAGTCAGTGGTAAGGAGAGTCAGAGAGTGGGCGGTGGGGTAGAGGAGGCGCGGGCGATTGAGAACCTTATAACTACCACTGCCTTCTGGGTATACCCACTGCAACATGCCTCCAGACGGGTCCGAGTCATTGCGTTGGTAAGCGGCCATAATTTAAAGGGGCCGACAACCGCAGTGACATTCCTTCGCTATCGGCCCATTCGATCCTGAATTGGGTTAGAGCCTCAACCAGACGATATCAGCGTCCTTCTCGCCTTTCGCGAATGATAGTAGCGGAGAGCGGTTCACTGCTGATTCTAATTGGGTGGAAGTCGTTCGCCGACGGTCTGTGATCGATGCGCTTTCCATTGGGCTCCGAAGATTCGGGAGCTACGGTGTCTATTGGTGCTGAGTCCGCATTCTCGTGTTCCTTCATTGTGTTCCTCGCTAACGAACCGTCGGCCAACGACTAATGCCCGCAAATTTAAATGGGCCGGCAACCAAGAAGCGGTGACATTCCTTGGCTATCGGCCCATTCGATCCTGAAGTGGATCGGAGGTGATACTTCAATGCTAATCCTCTCTGGCGGGAAGTCAAGAGATATGTGCAAATTCTTGCAGGGACGCGGGTTCTAGAACGGCACGGTCCAGCTTGGGATTTTGGCCGCATCGGCGATTTTGTACATGTACGATGTGTCGATAACCGCATAGTTAACATGCGCGTCGGCGGGCTTTTGGTTGAGATCATTTGCGGCGAAGTTTTCTTTAAATCAATCGCGTGAAAACGGCGCAGAACGCCCCTTTCGTGCTCGCTGTAAAAGTCAATGGCCAGACTCTGCCATTTGCATCGACGCTACTTTACAGTGCGCACGATTTGCCGATAGGATTCATTCGCTCTTCTGATTTAATTCTTCGCGAATAGAGAAAATTCCTTCAGGCTCTCGCTGCTGCTCACATCGAGCAGTTTGATGGATTCGGACGGTGAATGAAACCCAAGCGCACAATCCTTTGTGTTGACGACAACGATCAGTCTCTTTCCTACCGCAAAATCATGTTGGAGACCCGCGGCTACCGCGTGGCCGGTTACTCGCGCGGCGAGGACGCCCTGGAACGCTTTAAGCAGGGAGGAATCGATCTGGTGGTTACGGATATGGCGATGCCCGGGCTCGATGGTCCGCAGCTGATCGCCGCGATTAAGACTCTCTCGCCTCAAATTCCGGCGATCCTGATTGCGAGCAAGGTCCGGGTTTATGACCATGAGTCGCAAGCTGACGTCTTCCTGGCCCGGGGAATGTATGCCCCCGCGGATCTGCTGGAAAGAATCCGTCTGTTACTAGTCCGCAAGCGAGGCCCGAAAAGAACCCAGCGCCTCTCGCAACTACCGCGGCAAGTCGGAGTGGCCTAAGCCTGCGCCCATCACGCTCTGAAGCCGTCGTGTAAGATCAAGGCTGGCATGGGCGCATTCATTGAGGCCATTGATTTACATAAAACCTATCGCGTGGGTAAAGTGGATGTGCCTGCGCTGCGTGGCGTCTCCTTCAGCGTGCAAAAAGGAGAGTTTGTCACTGTCGTCGGCCCTTCAGGCAGCGGCAAGTCCACATTGTTCTACCTGCTCGGCGGATTGACCCGCGCCGACTCCGGCAAAGTAATTCTGGATGGCGATGATTTCTCGACGCTCTCTGACGCGGAGCGCACTCGTATGCGCAAACGAAAGATCGGTTTCGTGTTCCAGAAGTTCAACCTGCTGCCCACGTTGAATGCTCGTTCGAACATCGCCATCGCCCAGGAGATTTCCGGCAACGGAGATCGCGATCCCGCTTTTTTCCTACGGATTTGCGATTTGTTGGGGCTGTCCAAGCGTCTGAATCATCGCCCTTCGGAGCTTTCCGGCGGCGAACAGCAGCGCGTTGCTTTGGCACGAGCGCTCGTTAACAAGCCAGTAGTAGTATTAGCCGACGAACCCACAGGAAATCTGGATTCGGAGAACTCAGATATTGTCTTGCGGATGCTGCGGCAGTCGAATCAGGAGTTGGGCCAGACGGTGTTGATGATTACCCATAATCCTGAAGCCGCCAGGTTCGGAGACCGGATCATCCATATGCGCGACGGCCATGTTGTTCAACCCGAAGAAGATCCGCAATGGACGGGGTAGAGGTTGCGGGGCGGCGCGCAAGGTTTTGCGCAGAACGTTGCCGCTACCGAATGCCTCGTTTATAATCAGGGGCGTATTCTCAGTGCAGCGCGGGAGTAGCTCAGTGGTAGAGCGCGACCTTGCCAAGGTCGATGTCGCGGGTTCGACCCCCGTCTCCCGCTCCAGTTTTTTCTCGTTAGACCCTCCCCAAGCAGATGGACTTTTTTGCCGTAGAAAGTTAACGTAGTGGACAGGGGCGCGGTACCCAAGTGGTAAGGGAGAGGTCTGCAAAACCTTTATGCGTCGGTTCGATTCCGACCCGCGCCTCCAAACCCCCGGTTGAGCTCCCGATTGGCCTGGGCACGAATTTCAGCGACAATCGGCACGTCGGGCTTAATCGACTTTTCTTTTGAAGACTCCAATCGACGCACCAGACTTGACGTGATAAGACTTCGCGGCATCTCCCCAGATGTACTGGGTCTGCGGATTGATCTCGTCGACGATTCCGACCATCTCATAGTGATCGGAAACGTACTTGTGAAACCAGTCCAGTATGAATGTGCTTGCTCCCGGACTGGCGATCCATGAACTGGTGACCTGCACGAAAACCATGTACTCAGGTCGGCTATTCTCAATCTCTTGCGCCATATCCTTCTGCATGTCCATTGCGTACTTCTGAGGCTCAACCAGAGGATAGGTGTAAATGTAGCCGGTAGCCGAATGCCGCCTCGAGTAAAAGTAAATTTCCGGCTCCGAGCCGATCACAGCGATGCGGGCGTTTGGCGACGAGTGCTGGTTGAGATATTCGGAAATGACTTGCGCCTCAGGGAAGGGATTGTTGCCGTAAACCGCACGACAGGCGATCAGCGGGGGAAATCTGAAAAAAATATCGCTCTGACCAGCGACGGAAACTACCATCGCCGCCAGGAGAACAAGTAAAGGAATCGCAGTGGCTGCAGCGCTTCCCATGCGCTGGGAGAGTTCCCGCTCTGCCGAGCTCACAGCAATACCCACCAAGAGACAAACTGCCGGAAGGACCAGGATGAAGTAATGCTGACGGAAGTAAAATCCGGGACAAACGGCGGCCCACGAGAAACACAGGAAACCGATGGCGAAAACAACATGCCGACGGGAACGGACATCCCAGGCCAAGGCAGCAAGGCCGATAGCGGCAAGAATCCAGACGAACCACGCAGGCTCAACGACTGATAGCGCCATCGTTAAAAATTGCTGCCATCCCTCGGAGAAGGTTAAGGCTGAGGCGTATTGCGCACCATATGAAAACGTCCAGAACCACATTTTGCCGAGCGTACCGGCGAAGAACAAAACTACACACGTCAGGCAAAACGGGATGAGAGCACCGACTCCATAGATCGCCATGCGGCGAGTCAAACCTAGCCAATTTTTTTCAGAATGCCATTCGTTCGCAATCGAGAACAAGGCGCCGAAGAACACGAAAAAGAGGCCGGGCTGTTTGCACAGGAAAGCGAGGCCGAGCAGAAGTCCACCGGCGAAGTACAGGACAGTTCGCTTGGATTCGATTGCTTGGAGCAAGACGAGAATTCCCGCCAAAGCTGTGAGCACTACAAAATGCGTCGCATGCCCGGCCAGGCCTAGCACGGATTCGCTGGTGGAGAGCAGCGCGTAGCTCGATCCGGCGGCTAAGCCCGCAAGCGGACCGAATAATTTCTTGGCCAGCAGGAATAACAAAATTACGGTTGCCGCGTTGGCGAGGAGCAGCCCCGCGTGAATGCCGGCAGGTGATTCACCGAATATCGCCATAATGAGAGCGTAGGCGGCGTAGGTGCCGGGCAGCTTCATGTTGTAGGCAAGGCTGTAAGGCGCAATGCCTTGCAACAGGAGTTGCCCCGAATATGCATACTCTCCTTCATCGCGCTCGAGTGGAAAATTCAACAAGCGAATGCGGATCAGCGAGAAAAACAGAATCACGATGCTCAGCAGGATGAGACCCTGACGTGTCGAAAGGCGAGGTCCAATTGGTTCCGTAGCCTTGAGTTTCGCACCTTCAAGGTTCGCAACTTTGGGCTTCGTAACTTCGGGTTTCGCGGCTCTGGATTTTGGGATTACGGGTTTCGCGATTTGTGAACGCCGCCTGGGTTGCTTGCTCATCTGCGATGCGAGTTCATCGAGGAACGAAGAGAGTGGTTAAGGGTAGATAACTCAGGTTACGGCAAGGTTAAAATCCACCTCAATACGATTTGGTTAGGCCGGGCGAGTTACCGGCTGCTCCCTCCAAATGACTCAGAGCTTTCTGCGCTTCCGCACGGTTCGGATTCAGTTTGAGCGCCTGTTCATACGAGTAGCGCGCGTCGGCCAACTCACCGCCCTGCTCGAACAGCAAACCTAACCGCAGGTAGCCTTCATCCGCGGGATGGGCGGTAACCGCCTGCGCGAGTTCTCGGATCACCATGCCGGTCAGTTGTGGATCCTGCCGTACAGCGCGGGCAAATGCCTCACGAGCCCGGCCGTAATCGCCTAACTCGCCGAAGATGACACACAGATTGGTGTAGGCGAAGACGAGATGATGCGGATCGTCTGACCGGTGAACGACTACTTCGTAATTGCGGATCGCGTCTTTTAGAAGTCCCTGATCTTGCAGATGAGCGGCTACCGCCTCATGACTGGTCGGGTCGAGGGGAGCGATTCTGGCAGCTTCCTCGAAGTAATGCAGGGCTTCGGGCCGATGCTCCGACGCGAGCATGCTTCCCACCTGGTCGTTGGCATAGTAATTATTGGCCGTGACCTGGAGCGCACGAGACCAGAGGGCGTAATCCGTACGCCAGTACCGCAGTTGCCGAACGGTGAGCAGTGACAAGACGGCTAGAACAGCGACCACCGATATTTCGCGCCATGCGGGCCTGACACGGAAGTGATTCGCAAGCTCGGCCGTGCCCCACGCCACGATGATGAAAACTCCAATCAGCGGAAGATAGGCGTACCGGTCGGCCATCGCTTGCATTCCGACCTGGACAATACCGATCACGGGAACCAGTGTGCCCAAGTACCAAGCCCAACCGGTCAGCAGATACGGCCTTGTGCGGCGCTGCGACCATACGATTGCTGAGCCCACAGTCAACAAGAGAACACCGGCGAAAACTGCCGCCCATGCCGCCGCTCCGGGGGAAGAAGCAAGAGTTGGATCGAAAAGATGTGGGTAATAAATGGCAAAACCTGAAGGCCAGCACGCCTTCCAGATGTAGAGCGCATAGGAAGCGAGAGCATTCTGCAAACGATCTCCGAAAGAAATCGCGTGCAGAGGCTTTATGGCTTCATGCTGAGCGATGATGGTGACCACGGAACTCGCCGCCGATAGAGCGAGGAGAGGCAACTTCTCCATCAGCAATCGCTTCATTGATGCTTGCGGAATTGGAAACTGCTCCGATGGGTGGGTCCAAGCCGTGATCCGCTGAAGTGGCCAGTAGTCCAGCAGGAGCAAGGCAAAGGGCAAGGTGACGAGCATGGGCTTCGCCGCGAGGCCCCCCACAAACAACACCGCGACCAAAGTGTAGCGCTGCCATTGCGGTTTTCGCGTGTACCAGCCGTACGCGCCAAGAGTCAGCAGAAAAAATAATGTGCTGAGAACGTTTTTCCGCTCCGCGACCCAGGCCACGGAATCGACATTGAAGGGGTGAACGGTAAAGAGCGCCGCGACTAGAAAACTTGGACCTGTTGCGCCTGTCGCTTTTTGAAACAACCAGAAGAGCAAGAGAACATTGATGACATGAATGATGAGATTCGTGAGGTGATGGCCTGCGGGATTGAGGCCGAACAGCTGACAATCCAAGGCATGCGAGAGCCAGGTCAAAGGATGCCAGTTGGTTTGCTCGGTCGCCGTCAGCGACCAGACAAATGTGTTCCAGGTCAGGCCGTTTTGCACATGCGAATTCTGAACGACGTAACCGGGATCGTCGTAATCGATAAACGGAAGGCGGCGTACAGGACTATAAACCGTGGCAGTCAGCAATACCAGAAAAGCAGAAATCAACCAAGGGCGCATCCACCACCGGATTTGTGGAATAGCGTGGCCTTCCGGGCGTGAATCACGGAGGCGTGGGCTGGGATCTCGCCGATTCTGCTGCCGGCGGCGGCGCGGCTTTGTCATGGAGGCGAAGGGCATTCGCTTTAGTTGTTCAGCTTGTTTGGATGATCGTGTCGGCGGAATTGAAAATCTTAGACGAGGCTGTGGTGTCCAATTGTTAACAGGAGATTACAGTCAGGTTAAAGTTTCGGCATACCGGAGTTCTGCAGGCTCGTCCCAAGTTATCCTATGTCTGCTTCTATCGACCCTCTGCCATGCCCGCTGCAAACACGACCAGGCACCGTAGAAAACGTTCACGACCTGCGCCGAAATCGGCATTTGGGCCACGTCTGACTCCGCTGCCGGTAGAAACGACTCCCGTCAATTCCGCATCCACGTTTGGAAAGCTCCGCGTTGCCCCTGTGATCCTGCTGGCCTTGCTGACGTTCAGTATCTACTTTCAAATTCTTCACCATCCGTTTTCGAACTACGATGACGGCGAGTACGTCACCGACAATCCTGACATTCAGCATGGGATCAACCCTGCTACGCTGCGCTGGGCAATTACCTCGACCGAGCACGGCAACTGGCATCCCCTGACGTGGCTTTCTCACACTCTGGATTGGCAACTTTTCGGAAACAACGCCGGGGGCCACCACTTCACGAATTTGCTGCTGCACATTCTGAATGCCCTGCTACTGTTCATCTTTCTCGCGCAGGTCACTGGGGCTACCGGTCAAAGTTTATTTGCGGCCGCTATTTTTGCGGTCCACCCTATTAACGTTGAGAGCGTAGCCTGGGTAGCCGAACGCAAGAATGTGCTGTGCACGCTGTTCTTCCTGCTGGCGCTGCTAGCATATTCGCGATATGCGCGGCGGCCCGGCGTAATCCGTTACCTTGTCGTCGCTTTGCTGTTCGCTTTTGCTCTCGCGGCGAAGCCGATGGTGGTCACTTTTCCTTTTGTCCTTCTGTTGCTCGATTACTGGCCCTTGCAGCGCATTAAAAATTGGAGCCAACCGTCACTCGTATTTTCCGCACCGCAGTTTCCGGCATGGAAAATTGCGCTGGAAAAGTTGCCTTTGTTGGCACTGAGTATTGGCGATTGCGTGCTTACGCTGATTGCACAGAACAAAGTCAATGCCATTAAGTCTGTCACCAAGTTCTCGCTGTCGGCGCGCCTGACGAATGCGGTTGTTTCTTATGCAGCGTACTTGTGGAAGACGGCGTGGCCGCTGCGCCTGGCCGTGTTTTATCCCCACTTCGCGGGACGGCTCGCGGCGTGGCAAGTGGCGTTGTGTGGAGTCTTCCTGGTTGGCGTCAGCGTATGGGTGTGGCGCGAACGCTCGCGCCCTTACCTGATGATGGGCTGGTGCTGGTTTCTTGGGATGATGGTGCCGGTCATCGGATTGATTCAAGTTGGAGATCAGGGAATGGCGGACCGCTATGCTTATCTTCCGCTGATCGGTATTTTTGTCGCGGCAGTTTGGGGTGTCGCCGATTGGGCTCAGCACGCAAAGCGCGAGGTCCGCGTTTCCACAACGGTCGTAGCGACAGCGGTGCTGGTGATATTTTCCCTGCTGGCGTGGCGGCAAGCGCGTACCTGGCAAAGCTCGCTTGCTCTGTGGTCGCAGGCTGTCACCGTTGATCCGACCAATTTTGTAGCTGAGGATGTCGTCGGTTCAGAGATTCTCCTCAGTGTACTGAACAAGGGAGTGCCTTACTCCAACGAAGCTCAAGTGCACTTCCAGCGGGCGCTTCAGATCAATCCAAGAGACTCCGAGGCACTGCTTAACGTCGGCGCCGATCTTCAGACGCACGGACGCGTGCAAGAAGCAATCGCGAAATACAAAGAGGCGCTAGAGTACGCGCAAGATCCATCAATCAAGGGAAGAATTCTTACCGACTTAGGATCGGCCTACGAGCGCCTGCTCGACTTAGCGACGGCGAGGCAATACTATCGCGAAGCGTTGAAGCTCGGTCCCAAGAATGCTCCCGCCGCCTTCACCGGGTTTGCCAGAACCTACACGGACGAACAGATTGTGGACCTGACCCGAACTCTTGCTGCCCAACCCACGGCGCAGGGTTATTGGAAGTTAGGCCAGTTGCAGGAAAGTGTCGCATCGAACGGTGACGCTATCGCTTCGTACCGGCGCGCGTTGCAGATTGATGCCAAGTTTCAAGCCGCTCAGGATGCCGTAGATCGTCTGGCGAAGGGCCCCGAGCGGCCAGATGTGCCGCCACTCGCCCACTAATCCTACTGAGACGAGTTATTTTGCTGCGGCTGCGTCGACGGCTGCGAGGTCTGCTGGTTTGAGAAATTCGACGGTCCTTGAGGTGATGCTCCCTGAGGCGAAGCGAAAACTGGTGCAGAGGGAGTAGGCCCTTTGACCTCGACGCTGCCATCGTAATTCGCCGAATAAAAGAACAACCAGTCTTTGTAGTGGTTTTTATGGTTGAATTCGCGAATTGTTTTCTTCGGGCTGGAGCTGGCAACTCCCATGATTACACCGCCGCCAAAGCCCGCGCCACCTGCCGGAGGGTTTGATGATGCGGTGGCCTGCGGTGTTGGGCTGCCCGGTGAAGCGGGCTGCACATTCTGATCTGTTGTCGATTCCGGCGAATTGGGAGCAGGCGCCGCCGCGTTCGAAAAAATTCCCGCCGCAGTATTTGCATTCCCACCAGGCGGCGTGCTTGCGGGATTGGTGCCGGTCCCCAACGTAGCAATGTCATTCATGTGCAGCAGGCGAAATTCCTTCCCGGTAATGGGGTCCTTGTAGCGCCGGCGCAAATAGCGGTTCCCGCTGGCGTGCTCCAACTGCTCCAGCGTCAAAGGGAAGTTCCCCGTATGCTTGGCGTAAGAGCGAATTGCACGGCGGTACTCCATCCCTCGATGAATCAATTCTTCTTCCTGGTCGCGCCTTATCTGCAGAGTAATCATCGGAGCCACGACAGACGCTGCAATCACCAGGAGCGACGCCGTCAGCAGCAATGTGAGCAGAACGTAGCCCCGCTCCCCTCGAGGACGATGACTCCAAAGACGAAGACTACGCCGCTGGGAGTTGGACCCGATCACGTGAATATCCTTGATCAAAAGTTGTACTTCAGTCCCAGTTGGAGCGTTCGGGGACGGTGCGAGTCTACTGGCCTGAGGAGGGCGCTGCCGGTAGTGCAATCCACGTTAATTGGCGTTGCGCCCGGAGAGCCGATCACCGGTGTCAAGCCACCGGCCGCGGAATTGTATACGCCGCCGTAGCACCCAATGGTATTCGACGCTGTGTCGCCAATATTCGGATTGAAGATCCTGAACTCAGTGTGATTGAACACATTGAAGAGTTCTAGGCGGAACTCCATTGCGCTGCCTTCCGTGATTTTGAAATGCTTCAGCAGGTTCATATCGAAATTCAGCCGGCGGGGGTTGTTCAGGAAGTTGCGACCCGCATCGCCGAAGGTAAGCCCCTGCGGCGCCACGAATGCGGCGGGATTGTACAAAAGTGGCCCAACGCTGGAAGCATCAAAACGCTGTGGCACAGGAGCCCGCGGATCGCCGATGACATCCGGGAAGGAACCTACACCGGCTCCATTCGCCACTCCAGCGTTATCCGGGGCTGAAATGCCGGTGTTGCCGCCGCCGTTGATTACGGTGAAAGGAGTGCCGGATTGAAATGCGGTGATGCCGGAAAGCTCCCAGCCATCGAGCATCGCTCGCAGGACACGCGAATCGCTTTGCACGGGTGGCTTCGTGTCCTTTTTATCTTTATCGCTATCACTGCCATCAGACTCAGGCGTGGAATGGAAGGCCGATCGATCGAGCGCCCCGCTTAATTTGGGAAACGCGTAAATGTAATTCACGCTCAGGGAGTGGCGCTGGTCGAAATTGGAGCTTGCCCAGTTCGACTTGATGTTGGCCGAGTTTACGAAAGACGCATCGGAGCGGTCCGAAGAATCATCCAGTGCGTGGCTGTAGGTATAGGAA
>CAYOVU010000018.1:0-21241 GCA_964407505.1 uncultured Acidobacteriaceae bacterium
AAGTATAAGACTTACCGGATATATAAGAAGCAGGCGAATTCTAGCACGAGCCGAGTGGGCCGGGTGCCGACCTCTTGTTCCCTTCACGCCGCATATTTCTGAAGTCTCTCAGCCGTTCGGCGCTCATATTGTCCCTGGAAAATGTGCTCGCAATGGCGAGACCGCGTTGGTTACGTGCGGCGACCGGCACAGATAAAGATAAACCGGAACAGAAAGCGGTGGCGAGTGATCTTGGCGTGAGCTTTATTAATGTGGCTCGAGAATCTGGGTTGAATGCGAAAACTATTTTCGGAGGAGAGCACAAAAACAAATACCTGCTAGAAACGACGGGTTGCGGCGTTGCCTTCTACGATTACGACAACGATGGGTGGCTCGATATTTTTCTGGTAAATGGCTCGCGGCTGGAGGGTTTTCCAGCGGGCAGCGAGCCGACGTCGCATCTATTCCGCAACAACCGCGATGGCACCTTCACCGATGTGACCACAAAAGCTGGGGTCGCGCACTCCGGCTGGGGACAAGGGGCTTGCATTGGTGACTACGATAACGACGGATGGGAAGATCTGTTCGTTACGTACTACGGCAAAAACGTGCTCTACCACAACAACGGCGATGGGACCTTCACCGATGTGAGCCAGAAGGCTGGAGTAGCGGGCAAAGGAACCCGCTGGAATACGGGGTGCGCGTTTGTCGATTACGATCGCGACGGGCGGCTCGACCTTTTTGTCGCGAACTACATTGACATGGATCTGGCAACGGCGCCCGTGCCTGAATCCGGGCCGTGCCTCTACAAGAGCGTGATGGTGGCTTGCGGTCCGCCGGGTCTGCAGGGCGGAAAGAACATTATTTATCACAATAATGGAGACGGAACATTCGCCGACGTGTCAGAATCTGCAGGAATTTTCCGGGCAAATGGAACATATGGTTTGGGTGTGCTGACGGCTGATTTCGATAACGACGGCTGGCCGGACATCTATGTCGCGAACGATTCGACGGCGAGCGCACTCTATCGCAACAAAGGGAACGGAACGTTTGAAGATATTGCGATCGAGGCCGGATGCGCGCTGAGTCCGGATGGTAAGCCGCAAGCGGGGATGGGCGTTTCAGCGGCCGATTACGACCTCGACGGCAACCTCGACCTGGTGAAGACGAACTTTGCGGGAGATACGCCGTCGCTTTATCACAACCTGGGCGGCGGCAACTTTGAGGACGCAACTTTCACCGCGGGCCTGGGCGCGCACACGCAGTTTCTTGGATGGGGTTGCGGATTCCTGGATTTTGATAACGACGGCTGGCCTGACATTCTCATCTGCAACGGGCACGTGTATCCCGAAGTTGAGCAACTCAAGACAGAGGCGGGATATCCGCAGCGCAAACTTCTGTATCGAAACCTCCACAATGGGCATTTTGCGGATGTTTCGCTGAACGCAGGGAGCGGCATTTCCGATCCGGTGGCTGCGCGAGGGTGCGCCTTCGGTGATTTCGATAATGACGGCGACATCGATGTGGTGGTCAATACCGTGAACGACTATCCTCAACTGTTGCGTTGCGACTCCGCGCTGCAAAATAACTGGATCAAGGTGCGCACGATCGGGACGAAGTCCAACCGCAGCGGCATTGGAGCACGACTAAAATGCATCGTGCACTTACCGGGCGAAAGTAAACCGCATCAGCAGATCGATGAAGTCCGCAGCGGTGGAAGCTATATTTCACAGAGCGACCTGCGCGTGCACTTCGGGCTGGGGAAAGCCGAAAAGGTGGATGTGCTCGAAATTCGCTGGCCCAGTGGGCACGTCGACACGCTCAAAGACATCAAGGCGAACCAGTTGATTTTCGTGAAAGAAGGCGAGGGGATTGTACGGACCATGCAGTTTGAAAAGAAAGCGCAAAGCAATAAATCTTAAATACCTGCGACCTCGACTTTGCTCAGGCAAGTTGAGATGAGGAGGACGCCAACAATGCTAGTGCTGTTTTGGCTCCAGTGGAGCGGGTGTCCCAGTTCCTTCCTTTATTGTGTGAATGGTATCGATAGCGAGATTCGTAAATCGCTCCACCAGGCCGCTGAGCCAGCGAGTTTCCACCCATTCAATCTTGTTCGCCGACCCTAGTCCGAAGTGCACTCGCATATCGTTGTTAGAGTTATAGCTTGACCCGCTGCGGACTTCGTCAACCTGAACCCTGGTTGCCGTCTTGACCGAGATGCGCGCGCCGATGCCATCGCGATTCGATTTCGTTCCTACGGTGTGAATCGCGATCCAATGATTGGGCGTTCGGAGTTGGTTCACCAGTAGGCTTGGTGCGGCGTTCATGTTGCTGATGACCGCGGAAAGTTTTCCATCGTTCCATAAATCGCCGATAGCCAGACCGCGCGACGATGCGGGAGTCGTGATGCCGGGCCCGGCTGCGGCGGAAATATCGCTGAAAGTGCCGTCGCCGTTGTTGTGATAAAGAATGCGTGGTTCTTTGAAGGTGCTGCCCAAGTGCTGTTTGTCGACCTCGGGATAGACGTGGCCATTCACGAGAATCAGATCGGGCCAGCTATCGTTGTCGAAGTCGAAAAACATCGTGCCCCATCCCAGATATTGCGCATATAGCCCCAACCCCGCGGCAGTGGTGGCGTCGGTAAATGTACCGTCTCCGTTGTTGCGATAGAGCGTTGATGTATCGTCGGAGAAATTTGTCTTGAAAATGTCGAGATGGCCGTCGCCGTTGTAGTCGCCGATGGTCGATCCCATGCCCGCCTGCTCGCGACCATCTTCGTTGAATGCCGCTCCCGCAGTGACGGCAACATCGGTAAATGTTCCGTCATGATTGTTTCGGTAGAGAATGCTGGGAGTGCTGTCGCACGCGACGTAGATGTCGGGCCAGCCGTCTTCGTCAAAATCAAGCGTCGAAACGCTTAACGAATAATGTCCGTCGGTGCGGTCGATGTGCGCCTTTGTGGCTACGTCTTCAAATGTGCCGTCGCCTTTGTTGTGGTAGAGAATGTTCTTTGCACCGGGCAGCCCGCGCGGGCCGCACATGACGGGCACGCCCTTCCATACACAACTCGCACGCTCGCCTGGCGCCGGTGCAGTGGATAGGTCGAAGTCCACATAATTCGCTACGATGAGATCGAGCTTGCCATCGCGGTCGTAATCGACAAAGGCGCAACCCGATCCCCACGCTTTCCCAGAGCCTGCGACCCCGGCTTTCTCGGCAACCTCGGTAAAGACACCGCCCTGGTTGTGATAGAGCCGGTTTTTTCCGTAATAAGTGACATAGAGGTCTTCCCAGCCGTCGTTGTCGTAGTCTCCAACGCAGACGCCCTGTCCCCAGCCGGTCGCCGTGAGGCCGGCTTGCACTGTGACATCGGTAAAGGTTCCGTCGTGATTGTTGCGATAGAGATGGTTGCTCGGTGCTGGTCCGGAGGGAAGGCCGTCCAGGCGGGTTCCATTGACCAGAAAAATGTCGGGCCAGCCGTCATTGTCGTAATCGAAAATGGCCACGCCGGTGCCGGTCGTCTCGATGATGTACTTCTTTGTGTCAATGCCACCGAAGATATCCTGCATGGTGAGGCCAGCTTTCTCGGCGACATCGGTGAAATTAGCGATGGGCTTTGCTTGGGTGGAGTTCGCGGCAGTCGCTTGTTCGCCCTTCAGTTGCCCACCGCAACAGAAGACAACGAAATTTAGGAGGCTTAGAAAGCAGAGGGCAGAACTTCGCACAAGTTTATGGAAAGGATACTTGAGAGCGAAACCACAGGCATGTTGCGGAGGCATGGTCCGACTTCGATGTTAGGTTGGTTGACTGACAGGGTCAATGCCGTGGCGCAGATTTTGCGTCTTCATTTGCGCTATTCTGGGGATTCAGAATTAGAAGCAATACCTTTGTCTCGACTTTGATGCGTGCCTTTTTATTCACTGCCGGTTTGTTGATGCTGTCGCTCGTCTGCGGTGCCTGTGTTGGCTCGCCACAGGAAAAGGGCGCGGGCGCGGCGACTTCCATCGCATACCAGGAGGGCGTGAAGGCCTTTCAAGGCAGCGATTTGTCAGGTGCTCGAAAGGATTTCGAGGAAGCGGTGAATGACAGTCCCCGTAACGCGGACGCGCAAAACATGTTGGGGCAAGTGTTGCTACAGCAGGGAGATGTGGATGACGCCATCGTTCACTTTCGCGCTCTGATCGAATTGCGGCCCTCTTTAGCCATCGCTCATGCCTACCTCGCGCAAGCGCTCGAAACCAAAGGCCGGCTCGATGATGCCCTGGTTGAATTTCGTCTCGCCGTGCAGTTCGCTCCTATGCAATGGCAGGCGCATCAGACGCTCGGACGCGCGCTTAGTTTGCAGAATAAAACAGATGACGCCATCGCCGAATTCAAACAGGCCATTCTTCTCGATCCCAAGCAGGCGGAGCTGCATGACGAAATTGGATCACTTTTCGCACAGGAATCGAAGTTTGCTGATGCGGAAAACGAATTCCGCGAAGCGTTGAAACTAAAACCAGACGACGAATCTGCTTATTTTCATCTCGGCGCAGCGTTCTCGCGCGAGAAGGAAATCCAGAAAGCAAAAGAAGCGCTCGACCATGCTCTACAACTCGATCCAAAGGACGCGATGGCCTGGTTTTACCGTGGGATCGTAATGGAAGCGGAAGCCAATTCCGATGAGGCGCTGCGATCGTACGAACGTGCGGTCGAGCTGCAACCGAATGCCGCACCGCTGCAGACGCGCTTAGGCTTCCTGCTTCAGCATCGTGGTGATCTAGAGCGCGCAGTGGCTGTATTCAGCAAGGCAGTGACGCTTATACCCGGCGATGCGGAGGCCCACAACAATCTCGCGCTCGCCATGCTGCAACGTGGAGATGCTGATTCAGCCATCAAGGAATTTCAGGAAGCCATCCGGCTTCATCCAGACGATGTCGGCTTCCAGGGAAACCTGGGAACGGCCTATCTGCAGAAAACGGACTTTGCCGGAGCAATCATGCAATTTCGCACTGCGCTAAAGCTCGATCCCGGAAAAGCGAGCTTGCATCATGACCTGGCGCTGGCGCTCAAACTCTCCGACGACCTGCCGGCAGCGATTGTGGAATGGAAGGAGGCGATTCGCCTCGATCCGAATCTTGCGGACGCTTATTACAGCTTGGGAGTCACCCTGTGGCAGTCGGGAGATTTCCCAGGTGCAGCGGAGCAGTTGCGGCATGCCATCGACGTTCAGCCCGAGTATGCCGAAGCATATTACACACTTGGCACGGTTCTGAAACAGATGAACAAACTGCCGGAGGCGGCCGACGCTTTGCGCCAGGCGATTCGCCTGGATCCTGACTTCGCCGGTGCGCACACCACGCTGGCAGCGGTTCTGCGGCAACTGGGAGATTCTGCGGGAGCTGCGGCGGAAAGCAAGGCGGGCGCCGAGATGGCCAAAGCGAAGACTGATCTGCAGGCCGCGACTTTCGCCACCAATTCCGGACGCCGGCTACTCACTGCGGGCGATCTTGACGGAGCCATCTTGCAGTTCCGTTCAGCGATTCACGTGATGCCGTCGTACGCGCTGGCACACTACGAACTTGGTTCGGCTCTGAGCCAGAAGGGTCTAAAGGACGAAGCGAGGAAGGAGTATCGAAAAGCGGCCGAGTTGGATCCTCATTTGGCTCCGCCAGCGCCTTAGTTGGAGCGAAGATCTATGGCGTGCAGCCACTCGCAAACGACTATTCTAGTTCCCTCGCTTACGCACTGCCACCAGATCCGTAATCACGGGAACGCCATGCGCCACTTTCACATGCAGCAAAGCTTCAAACGGTCTCATTTCCTCGGCTTTGGAGGTGCCTAAGCGCTGCAACAACTCCGAAAGGGAATCTTGCCGGCAGACGTATTCTGCTGCCGCTTGAGTACCGAAGGTCGTGGTTCCAGCAAGAATAAGAACCGACCGGGTGGGGTCGATGCCGGGTACCAGTGCGATCACCGCATAGTCTTCGGTGACTCGCAGTTTGGGGAGGGTGGCGAGAAATATCGTCGACTCGCCAGGCTGCGGGTGGGCGTTGAGGACCCCCAAGTCTCCTTTGCGCGGTCCGGATTCGATTCGCTTAAAAATGAACTCTTGAGTTCCGGGGAGATCGCGGAGGGTAAGGTTCTCGGCCGGGGAACCCACGAAAATAAGATCGTTGCTCTTAGCATCGTCCAGAGAAAACAGGCTGCCGCGTTTCACACGAAGTTGTTGACTGAAAAGATCGAAGACGTGGTCCAATTGATGAACGGCCAATACCTCTCCCACGCCGGTATAGTGATCCAGAACGACGCCTGGCGAATCGGCGGAGGCATCGAAGTACCGCATGCCAGTCTCTGGCCGGCCTGCGAAGTTCGCGTTGCTGAAAATAACCCATGGTGGCTGTGAGCCGGTGGCAAAGTGGCCCCAGAATACCCGGTACGGGGCCGGAATCGATGCCTTCGCGCCAGCCTGAATCCGAGTGCGGCTCGCCAGCAGCAGAGCGCTCGTCACCACTGAGACTGCCAGGAAAACCGATAACGACACAACGGCGATAACCCACCCATGGTTCGAGGGCTGCCCTCCCTGTCTGCGATCAACACTCTGACCTCGAGGAACTACCTCGGTCAGAACACTCGATGGAGTGCGGACGTGGAAGGCAAGAGCATAAGATCCTTTCGGCAACTCCACAACGACGGGGTCGTTCGGTCCCTCGTGTGAGTAATACTCCGCCAGCTTCAAACGCAGACGTCCGGCTTGCACTCGCACGGTGGAATCGCTTTGCGGATCGAATCCGCCCGAGCGGCCCAGAACCTCAGTAGCGATTTGATACTCCTTAAGGGCTACGCCCGGATGGTCCAGGGAGTGTTCGGCCAGATAACGGAGCAGCTTGCACAGCGATTCCGAGCCACGGAGGCTATGACTATTAATAAGCTTATCTATTTGCTGGAAGCATTGCTCCCGGCCGGCGGCGTAACTGTGGGTCAAAGCCATGTGACAGAGGGGTAACTGGCTTTCTATCTAATTGCAACAACAATAATTTACACCGTTTAACGGTATAAGACCTAGTGAAACTTAATTCGATAGTGCTTTTGTACTACGACTTGCAGGGCTGCACCGTCAGTATCCGTGTGTTTTGGGGAATTGTTTCTAATGCCAGGAGGAAGTGTCATGAAGAGGTCAGCTCTCGCAGCCGTGGTAGCACTCGTAATTCTCTGCGGTCTGTGGACGCCGAACGCTATCGGTCAAGCGATTTTCGGCAGTATTGCTGGGACAGTCACGGACCCCTCTGGCGCAGCGGTTCCGAACGCAAAAGTGACGGTGATCGACCAAGCAAAAGGGACGACCGATCAGGCCACTACGAATGAAAGCGGCAACTACGCAGTTACCCACCTGATCCCAGATCCTTATACGGTTCGGATTGAGGGAGCTGGCTTTAAAGTGCTTGAATTCAAAAACATAGATGTTTCCGCAGACGCTCAAGCCCATATCGATGGGCAATTTCAAGTTGGTTCCACAAGTGAGCAGGTGGAAGTTACGGCTGAATCTGAGCAGCTCAAGACCGACCGCGCCGATGTATCGATCGAGTTCAACGAGAAGTACGTAGAAGACTTGCCGATCATGAACCGGAACTTTACGTCGTTTGAACTGCTGTCACCCGGAACGCAGAAAATGGTCGGTTGGAGCCACGCCGCGACGGAGAATCCTCAGGGCAGCCAGCAGATTTTCGTGAATGGCCAGCACTTCAGCGGCACAGCGTTCGAACTGGACGGAACCGATAATCAGGATCCTATCCTCGGCATTATCGTAGTGAATCCGAATCTGGATGCGATCCAAGAAACCAAGATCGATCTGCAGAATTATGATGCCGAGTTCGGCAAAGCTCTGGGTGGAGTTGTAACCGTACAGACCAGATCCGGCAGCAACGATTTTCACGGAGAAGGTTTCTGGTTTCGGCGTACCGATGCGACTGCGGCTCGTGATCCCTTCACGCAGTTCGCTGCCAATCCGCTGACCGGAAAATTTATTCCTTCGGACCGGTGGCAACAGTTCGGCGGCACGATCGGTGGCCCGATTATCAAGAACAAGTTGTTCTTCTTTGGCGATTATCAAGCGACACGGGAAACGAATGGAGCGACGAACCTGTTGACAGTGCCAACGGCCGAAGTTCAGAAGACTTGCAATCCGGCGACTTCTAGTGGCGTTTGCGACCTCAGCCAATATCTTGGCGTCGAACAAGGTGGTAGCGGTGGACCAAACCCGACGGTACAGGGCGGACAGGTTTTCAAACCAGTCCCGGGAGACGGCGGAGCGAACCGGACTGCCTACGTCAACAATCAGATTCCCATCGGCGATATTTCTACCCAAGCTGCGGCCATTCTTGCGCTGTTTCCGGCGCCCACCAACTCTCAAGTCTTCAATAATTATGTCGCGTCGGGATCAGGCTCTTACAGCCAGAACAGCTTCGACACGCGCATCGATTTCAATGCCGCTCCAACTCTTCAAGTCTTTGGTCGGTTCAGCCTCGACTATTTCAACGTAGCGGGCAAAGGATCCTACGGGGCATTGGGAGGCGTAGGATTCGGGCCGGGCGGCTTATCTGGCAGTTCGATCACTCACAATTACAGCCTATCCACCGGTGTGACAAAGACATTCAGCACCTCCTTGCTGGGCGATTTCCGATTCGGATATTTCAAGTACAACCCCGTTGCTTCCAAGCCCGATGCTGGAACGACCCCGATGACCGCTGTTGGAATCCCGAACGCAAACCTCACCGGAAGCCAAGCGCAGGAGACGTCCGGATGGGGAGGGTTTATTTTGAACCAGACGCCTTCGGCTTCTTCGGGTAACGGTGGGAATTTTGGAGCCTCAACTATCAATTGGGGTGACGGTTTGGGCGTTGCCCGTTGCAATTGTCCGCTCACGGAAAGTGAGCAACAGTTTCAATGGGTGGGTAATATAACGAAGACTCGTGGCAACCACATCTTCAAGTTCGGGGCCGACTTCAGGTACGCGCAAAACCTGCGGGTGCCTAGCGATGCCGGCCGCACCGGAGATTACACCTTCGATTACCGCACGACATCGGACGCCGGGATTGGAGGTCTTGATTGGGGAACCTTCCTCCTGGGAGACGTAACTCAAGTCAGCCGGTACGTGAGTACCAGTCTGGACGCGGCCGAGCGGCAGCATCGCATGTTCTACTACGGCCAGGACACATGGCGAATTACTCCCAAACTTACTTTGAATTACGGCTTGCGCTGGGAAGTTTATTTCCCCGAATATGTGAACGGCAAGGATAAAGGCGGTTTTGCCAACCTGGTTCAAGGCCAGGACCGCATCGCTGGTGAGGGAGGGTTTGGGTTAAACGGAAATATAAACAATGCTTGGGACGCATTCGCGCCGCGGTTCGGCGTCGCCTACGCAGTGGATCAGAAAACCGTTGTGCGTCTAGGTTATGGGCGAAGCTTTGACATGGGAGTTTTTGGTTCAAACTTTGGGCACACTGTAACGCAGACTCTGCCTGTGCTTGCCGCTCAGTTGGCACAGGGCGCCAGTCAGGAGGTGCCCGCGTTTACTCTGGCGCAGGGACCTCCCATCTTCACTTTCCCGGCGATTCCATCGAATGGACTTCTTCCGGTATCAGGGCCAAACTGCTATCAACAATCGGTTTTCAACACTGCCGGGCAGAATACCCAGCTGTGCGTGCAGCCGCACATCCGTCCCACAACTCAACGGCTGCCCACACTTGATGCATGGAATGCAACTGTTCAACGCCAGGTCACGAAGTCGATTTCCGTTGACGTTGCCTACGTCGGAAACAAAGGCACTCACGTATTCGCTGGCGATGGGCCCACGTACAATGTCAACAACCCTTCAATGGTGGGATATTGCGGAGATCCCACTTGTTCATCTTCGCTTAAGACGCCCCAAGCCTACCGGCGGCCGTACTACAACGCCTTTACTTATCCAAGCTACCCCGACCCGACAAATACGCTGGCTAATTTTCCTGGGGCTCCAGGGCTTGTGCCGGGTGTGTTGCAATGCTGCTCGATCGACGAAGGCAACTATCTCGGCAACGATGCCAGCAGCAAATATGACGCCTTCCAGGTGAAGGTGGAGAAGCGATTCTCGCATGGCTTGCAGTTCCTCTCGCACTACACGTTTGCCCACGCCTACAAATACGATAGCGCGTATTACCCGGATGACCCGAAGGTAGCTTACGGACCCGATGATCAGGTCCGAAACCACGTCTGGGTGAACAATTTCGTATACGAACTACCCTTCGGCAAAGGAAAAATGTTTGCCTCCAATTCGCACCGTGCGGAAGATTTGGTAGTTGGAGGTTGGCAGATTACCGGGACCACTACATGGGGCAGCGGCTTGCCGTGGACGCCCAGCACGAACGAGTGCGGCGGCGAAGAGGATGTGGGTGTTTGCCGCCCCGACAAGGGCACAGGGTCCTTCCCGATCGGCGCCGGATCGCTTCAGCATCCGGCAGGCGCTCCTCCCTATGTGCCGTTCTTTACAGCCCTGACAACGCTCAGCGGGCCATTTACAGATCCGGGGAACGGGAAGTTAGGGAATATCGGCGTCTTCAGTTACCACGGTCCACGAGTATTTTTTGGGGACGCGTCGATCTTGAAAAATTTCGGGTTGACGGAACGCGCTAAGATCCAGTTCCGCATGGATGCCTTCAATGTGTTCAATCACCCGGCGCTCGGCTTCAACAATAACCAGAATGGCGGTACGTGCATCGACTGCTCAGGGACAAACGCTCAAGGAGTACCCAACACAGGAATCATCACGGACATTGAGCGCGACGCGACCCCTGGCTCCGCGACCGGCATGCGGCAGCTTGAGTTTGCCCTGAAGTTCATTTTCTAGGGCTCGGTAGAGGTTCTTGCGGAGGGAGTCCTTCGGGGCTCCCTCTTTTTATCGCATGCAATGTATCGCATAGAATAAGGATCGGAATCGGCAGGCGGGCAACACGTGATTCAGTGGGAACGGCAGGGTTTGCGGGCGAGGACCGCGGGATTATTTTTTCTCGTGCTGTTGCCGTTCGCCAGAGCAGGCCAGAATCCTGCGACGAGCCAACTGCCATCTCCGGGCGCAGGTTTTGCAAGCCGAAATGGTTATATCGGTAATGAAGCTTGTGCACGCTGCCATGCAGCGATCTATGAGTCTTACCAGCGGACCGCGATGGCTCACGCGAGTGGCCCAGCGCTTGATGCCCTAATTCCCGCTGATTTTACGCACAAGGAATCGGGAGTCCACTATCGAATTTACGCTGAAGCCGGGCGCGCGTGGTTGAGCTTCGATCGTCCCGGTGATCCTGAGGTGCAGGGCAAGCGCGAACTTCTCTACTTCATTGGCTCTGGAAGGCGTGGGAGAACGTATTTGTTTGAGACCGACGGCTTCCTGTTCGAATCGCCGGTGAACTGGTACGCCAACAAACAAATGTGGGACACGGCCCCAGCTTACCAATCAGCTCGCGAGATTCCACTGAATCTTCCAGCGTATACCAGTTGTCTGCACTGTCATGTCAGCGGAATGCAGCCACCGCTGAAGGGAACCGAGAACCGTTACCCCGATCCACCTTTTACCCAGAATGGAGTGAGCTGCGAACGTTGCCATGGCGCCGGGGCAGCACATGCGGGCGGAACAGCGGCTGCGAATCCAGCAGTCGTGGATTCGGCAATCATGAATTCGGCAATCGTAAATCCCGCGAAACTGGCTCCGTCCCGGCGCGATGAAGCCTGTATGCAATGCCATCTCGAGGGCAAGGTCGCGATTGAACGCGCAGGACATCATCTGTATGAATACCGGCCGGGAGAAACTCTCTCCAATTACATTCGCTATTTTGTGTTGAAGGGATCGCAGGGATCCTCTTCGATTGGAGCGGTAAGCCAGGTGGAGGCGCTCGACCAAAGTCAGTGCAAGAAAAAATCGGGGGACGCGATGTCTTGCACGAGCTGTCACGATCCCCACCGCTCGCCGTCGGCTGAGGAGCGAGCCGCTTACTATCGCGGCAAGTGTGTGGCTTGCCACGGCGTGTCATTCGCTGACAAGCATCATGCGGACGATCCGGATTGCATCGCTTGTCATATGCCAGCCTCGCCCAGCGCAGACGTAGCGCACACGCAGGTGACGGATCATCGCATTCCACGCCGGCCGCAGGTCTCGCCGCAACTTCTGCAGGATGCGAACCCGCAATCGCCCGCGCCCCGGTTGGTTCCGTTCCAGGCCGTTGACAAACCTGATGCGGATGCTCGTGACTTTGCCTTAGCTTGGGCATCCCTGGCGGAAGGCGGCATGAAGGAAGCGGAGCCTGAGGCGCGTATTCGACTTGCGAAAGCGATCAAACAATCGCCTGATGATCCGGCGCTTCTATCGTCGTTAGGATATATCGAGCAGAAGCATGGAGCGGCGGAGCAAGCACGACATCTCTACCAAAAGGCGCTGTCCATCGATCCTGATCTGATCGACGCGGGGACGAATCTTGGGGTGATCGAGGCACAAGATGGGCACGTAGACGACGCGCTTAAGCTGTGGCGTTCGGCGTTTCAGAGTGCACCCGACAGAAGCAGCATCGGGCTCAATATTGCCCGCGCGTACTGCGCAGAAGGAAAATTGCTTGAGGCTCGGAATTACATCCACCGCGTGCTGGAGTTTAACCCGGACCTGGCTGCGGCCAAACAAATGCTGAAGCATCTCAACCGCGTCCCGCCGAGTTGCAACCCATGAATGTACTCGATGGACGAAAGAGACGGGTAGCCTCATAATTTTATCGGTTTGCAAACTGAACAAAGCTTATGGCCCGCGTTCGATCAGCTATTGCGGTAAGCAGCTTACTTGCGGTGGTGCTGCTCGCCTGTTTGGGTCAGCCGAGGTTAGGTCAGGCTCAAACCGCATTTGATCTTGAAGGGAAATCTGTGGATCCGCTTGCAGCGGCAGGCGGAAAGATTGTCGTCCTAGTTTTCTTGCGCCGCGATTGTTCCGTTTCTAGCCGCTATGCGCCTGTAATTCAGAAAATCAGTTCCGAACATGAGGACGATATCAGGTTCTGGCTGATTTTTCCCGACAAGACAGAGACATCTAAGAGAATAGAAAAGTATCTGCAGGATTACGGATACCGGTTGCCAGGGCTACGCGATCCGGAGCATGTACTGGTGAAGCTTGCGCAAGCGGAGACGACGCCGGAGGTAGCGGTGTTCGACCATAATCGCCATCTCGTCTATCACGGGCGGATTGATAATTGGTATGTGGAGTTCGGCCGGCCTCGACCAGCGCCAACTACACACGAGTTGAATGATGCGATCGAAGCGGCGCTGTCCGGCAAGCTGGTCACTCCGCGCGCGATCAAGGGAGTCGGATGCTACATCTCAGACCTAGAATGAATTCTTCCTGGCCAAGTTGCACGAGATGGTTGTCGGGTCTGGCTCTGGGAGCGTGCACTCTCGCACCAGCCTTCAGAGGGGAGGCGGCGCAATCGACGCAGTCAGCAAATTCCAATCCGCCGCAGGTCACATTCAACCGCGACATTGCTCCTATCATTTTCCACGCGTGCGCCAACTGCCACCGCCCCGGAGAATCCGCGCCATTTGCGCTACTAACTTACGCAGATGTGAAGAAGCACGCGCGGCAAATCGCCGAGGTAACGCGCACTCGAAACATGCCTCCGTGGCTGCCGGTGCCGCAAGAGTTGACGTTCGCCGACGAGATGCGGCTGCCGGATGCGGAGATCACCCTGATCCAGAAATGGGTAGACGATGGTGCGGTGGAGGGTGCGGCTTCCGATCTGCCGCCGCAGCCGAAGTTCGTCGAAGGCTGGCAACTCGGCACTCCCGATTTAATTCTCACCGCGGAGAAGCCGTTGGTTTTGCCTCCGCAGGGAACCGATACGTATTGGAATTTCGTCTTTCCAATACCGATTCAAGAGACGCATTGGGTAAAGGCGGTTGAAATTCGTCCCGGTGACAAGCGCTATGTGCATCATGCCAACATTCTGGTCGATCGTGCTGAATCGTTGCGTCGGCGCGAAGTGGAGCCGGGTGCAGGCTTCGGAGGGATGGAGATACGAATCGAATCGCAGGTCTTCGACCCCGATAGCCATTTGCTTTTCTGGAAGCCTGGAACGGTTCCTTACGTCGAACCGGACGGGATGGCGCTGCGCTTGGATAAAGGTACGGACCTTATTCTTAACACGCACCTGCAACCGTCCGGTAAGCCGGAGATCATCCAACCGAGCATTGGCCTCTACTTTACTTCGCAGCCGGCGACCAAGCTGCCGATGCTGCTGCAACTCGAGAACGACCCCAAGCTCGATATTCCGGCGGGAATGAAAGACTTTTTGGTCACTGACGAATTTGCGCTACCGGTTGATGTTCAATTGCTTGCGATTTATCCGCACGCGCACTATCTGGGAAAAGATATTCAGGCCTTTGCCACTCTGCCCGATGGCATGAAGAAGACGCTGATCCACATTCCCCAGTGGAACCTCAATTGGCAAGCGGTGTACCGTTATGCGGAACCGGTTTTGTTGCCGAAGGGCACAACGGTGGCACTGCGCTATGTGTACGACAATTCCGATGAAAATCCGTTGAATCCGAATCAGCCTCCACGGCGGGTATTGGCGGGCAACCGGTCCAGTGATGAGATGTGCCACCTTTGGCTGCAGGTGCTCCCGGTGAACTATGACGCCGCTCAGGGCGATCCTAGGATGGTGCTGCAAGAAGCGTTGGCGCGGCACAATGTGGAGAAGAATCCCAACGATTTCGAAGCGCACTACAACCTCGCCGCCATGCTGCAGGTGAAAGGACGCCTTGACTACGCCGTGCGAGAGTATGAGGCCGCATTGCGCATCCATCCCGACGATTCGGTTGTTAATAATGCGATGGCATCGGCTCTACTGGGCATGGGGCGAGCCGATCAGGCTGTTAGTTATCTGAGAACAGCGTTGAAAGCACGCCCCGATTATTTCGATGCCCACTATAACCTCGGTAACTTGCTGGCCTCGCAAGGCGATTTTGAAGGCGCGTCAGAGCAATTTCGAGCCGCGCTGAGGACGCAGCCAGACGACGCCAATGCAGAGGCGAACCTGGGAAGTGCATTGGCGGAACTGGGGAAGTTTGCTGAGGCGAAGTCGCATTTCGAGCACGCATTGCGGATCGATCCGCATCATTCGTTGGCGAAAGAGAATCTGGAAGAGCTGCAACGAGCCATGAACCAACGCTAGATTGCAGTTGGCTATTGAATCTTGCGTGGAGAAGAAATTTGTCCTCTAGATCTTTCGGAACGCGAAATTTGTGGACGGTTGCGAAAGTCGGGTTGTCATGGGTATTGGCTTGTCTGTGGATATTTCTCGCGATCGCAATCGCGCAGCAACCACCGGATGCGCCTTCGACATACGTGTCGGAATCTGCTCCAGACTTTACCCAAGCCCGAAAGTTGGCACAGCAGGGCAAGATCGACGACGCAATCGCGCAGTTGCAAGCTATCCAAGCCAGCAACCCAGCGGCGAAGGGATTAAACCTAGAACTCGGCACGACTTATTACAAGAAGAGCGATTATCCGAAAGCGGTCGAATATTTGAAGAAGTCTCTGACGGAGGATTCAAACAACGGAGAGGCCGTACAGTTGCTCGGCCTTTCTTATTACTTGGGAGGACATCCGGCAGAGGCAGTTCCGCTCCTTGAAAAGGTACAAGGCTGGTATCCGCGGGCGAACGTCGACGCGGCTTACATCCTGGGAGTGTGTTACATCCAGACCAAGGATTATCCACATGCACGCGGCGCCTTTGCGCGAATGTTCGACGTGCCCGCCGAATCGGCCGCCGCTTATCTGTTCACTGCGCGCATGCTGCTACGGCAGGAGTTCGATCCTGTTGCCGAAGAATACGCACAGAAGGCCGCCGCTCTCAATCCGAAGCTTCCGCTCGTGCATTTCATGTTGGGGGAGCTGTATCTGTACAAATCGAGAATTCTGGAGTCGATTGCCGAGTTTCAAAAGGAACTTGCGATCAATCCTGGACACGCGGCTACGTATTACAAGCTTGCCGACGCATATTCCCGCGTGCAGAAATTCGAGGAAGCAGAGAAGCTTCTGCAGCGCTCGATCTGGCTAGATGCAACCTCGACGGGCCCCTATATTTTGATGGGAAAAGTTTTGGAGAAAAAAGGAGAATTCGAATTGGCGGTTCGCGCTCTGCAGCGGGCCGCCGCCATGGACCCGAACAATTCAATCACCCATCACCTGCTGGGTCAGGTATACCGCGACATGGGCAAGAAAGAAGAGGCGGAGAGCGAGTTAAAGCTGGCGGAACAACTTCAGACGAAGCAGGATTCGCATCCTTAAGAGAGTGTTACGAGTCGATCCGGTCCGCTCTTCTGCAACTTTACGACATATGTGACATGGCGACCCTGCCGGTTCGCTCCGGTAGCATTTTTAATCTTCGGCTGGCTTCTGCAAGTTCGGCGTCAGTTTTGGCAAAACAGAAGCGGATCAGGTTCTCGCCTCCGCCATCATGGTAAAAGGCGCTGCCGGCTACAGTCGCAACTCCAGTTTCTCGCAGCAGTGTCATCGACTTCTCTTTGCTTGTCCTGCCCTCCAGAATGCTGGCGTCCGCCAGCACGTAATACGCGCCCTTGGGCACGGAGGGCGTGAGTCCGACTTCATGAAGGGTATCGCACAATAAATTGCGTTTGTGCAGGTATTCCTTCCCTAACTCATCGTAGAAACTCTGCGGCAGTTTCAAGATTCCTTCCGCGACACCGATCTGGAGTGGAGCCGGCGCACATACGTAAACCAGATCATGAAGGGGTGCAATGGCTTGTGCCCACTTCCGGTCACAGATGGTGTATCCAATTCGCCAACCGGTGATGCTGAAAGTCTTCGAATATCCAGAGATGGTAATTGTACGCTCGCGCATTCCCGGCAAAGTCGAGGGGCTAATATGCTTGCCGTCGTAAACGAAGGTTTCGTAGATCTCATCGGTAAAGACGAACAAATCATTTCGCTTTGCAAAATCTGCGACCCATTCCAACTCTTGTTTCGTAAAAACTTTTCCTGACGGGTTCGCGGGTGAGTTAACCATGATCGCTCGCGTACGCGGCGTAACTATCTTGTCGAGGTCGCCGGGTTGGAAGCTCCAGTCTGGCTTCTGTAGGGTGACAAAAGCCGGCTTCGCTTCGACCGCAACAAGCGTGTTCAGGTGATACCCGTAATAAGGTTCAAACAGGATGACTTCGTCCCCGGGATTCAACAGCGCCAGGCAGCTGGCATAAAATGCGCCAGTCGATCCGGAATGAATAATGACTTCTGTTTCTGGATCGCATTCCAAGCCATTGTAGCGGCGCATTTTCTCTGCCACCGCATAACGCAGTTCCGGCAGTCCTTCGGCGCGCGTGTAGCTGTTCACTCCACGCTCCATAGCTTGGCGCGCGCCCTCGCACACGACCTCCGGAACTGGCGTGTCGCAGACCCCTTGGGCGAGATTTATGCCTTTGATCCTTGCGCATGCGAGGGACATCGTTCGTATCTCTGATTGCAGGAGGCGCGTTGCGCGCTGGCTGGCAGAAAGCATATCGGCAACCTCTTCAGTTACTGAAATTTAGTGGTGTTCTAAGTTGTGTACGGCGTGTGCATAGATGCCTAATCTACATTAGGCACATTATATTCCAGTAGCGTTTAACGTTCAGTTCCGGATTTCGTAAAAAACTGTGCATGCGATTTAATACCTTGCGCTTCACTTTATAATTTGTGCTCCGGAAGTTCAGCTCGATAAATATTTGGTGGACTTGCTCAATAAATGTCGCGCAGGGCAACAGGTGTCAGATGGGGATCATAAAGTTTTTTCTGAATTATTCACGAAAGATAGTTGTTTTCAGCGTGCTTGCCGCGGTGGTGAGTGGAGCATGCAATGCTGCTCTTTTGGCAGTCATTAATAATTTATTGAAACGAGAAGGTGTTACCCGGTCAGTTCTGTTACTGGGCTTCGCCGGGCTTTGTATTTTGCTGCCTGTGTCACGTTACATCTCTGAGATACTACTGAGCGATCTTGGACAAGATTCTCTATATTCTCTGCGGTTGCGTATAAGCCGGCAGGTGCTGGCGACCCCTCTGCGCCGTTTGGAGGAACTCGGCACCCATCGTGTACTGTCCGTTCTCACGGACGATGTGCCGATCATCACCAACACGGTACTCCTCGTCCCTTTGCTTTGCCTTAACGCCACCATAGTGGTTGGTTGTCTCGTTTATATCGGCCTGTTGTCCTGGAAACTACTGTGCATTGTCGGGTTTTTCTTAGTGGTGGGAGTATTGGGTTACCAATTACCTGTACTCAAGGCACAACACATCTTTAAACAAGCACGAGACGATGCTGATGCGGTGTTGAAGCATGTTCAATCGATGCTGAGCGGCATCAAAGAATTGAAACTGCACACGGGACGCCGCAATGCTTTCTTGTTAAGTGTTCTTGAGCCAGCAGCATCGTCTTTTAGAACAAATAACAAGAAAGCCATGAGAATCTATACCGCCTCGGCTACCTGGGGACAGACGCTCGTTTTTGTAGTGGTTGGATTGCTCGTGGTTGTAGGGGCAGGCGAGATGAATCGAGCAACTCTGACGGGATGCACCCTGGCACTCCTATATCTCATGATGCCTTTGCAGGTCATCATGAACATGGCTCCCAACGTCGCGCGTGCTAACGTCGCGGTCAAGAACGTCGAGAAGCTTGGCTTTGAGTTATCTGCAGTTCAAGAAGATGAGAGAGTCACGAAGGACCACGAAGCTTTCGGACTTCGTCCGGCCTGGCGACTGCAATTCAGAGGTGTGACGCACTCATACTTTCGCGAGGGAGAGGCGCACGATTTTGTGCTTGGTCCCATCGATGTAGTGTTTCGTGAAGGGGAATTGGTGTTCATTACTGGAGGAAATGGGAGTGGGAAGACTACTTTTGCGAAGCTGCTCACCGGTCTCTACTTTCCGCAAACGGGGACCATCGAGCTTAGCGGTACAGCAGCGACAAGCGAAGCTGCCAACAGGGAAGGATACCGTCAGAACTTTGCCGCAGTATTCTCCGACTGCTACGTATTTGACCAGTTGTTAGGACTGAACGGAAGCAATCTGCACGAAGATGCGCCAGAGTACCTGAAGAAGCTGAATCTGAGTCACAAGGTCAATATAAATCATGGAAAATTATCCACTATCGACTTGTCACAAGGCCAGCGCAAGCGCCTAGCTTTGCTCACAGCAGTTATGGAAGACCGGCCAATGTTTTTGTTTGACGAATGGGCTGCGGATCAAGACCCGGTATTTAAGGAGATCTTCTACTTACAGCTATTGCCAGAACTTAAGGCCAAGGGCAAAACCGTGTTTGTGATAAGTCATGATGACCGCTACTATCATATCGCTGATCGGGTTGTTAAATTCGACGACGGGCAGATTTCCAGCGATGTAACAAAAGAACTGGACAAGACGTTCACTTCTTCGGTTGCTTAGTCGTCAACGGCTCTGGCTGCAAGTTTGCTTCGCAAGTTACCAGGGAGAAACTTCGACCTCCCGACTCATTTACTAGCCTCGCTCCACATCCACAGCGATTGAAGAATCAACTTTAACGCCAGAAGGCGCGAAATAGTTTGGTCCGAAGCACACTGGTTCGAAGCACCGGTCTACACCGCTACCGGTATAGTGCGGCGTCCAGCCGCTCACGTCTTGAAAAAGGCGGATCGTACGGATACGACGCTCCAAACAAAGGTTGAACCAGTGTAATGTACCGCGTGGAACCCGGATCCAGTCGCCAGCTGTAACTTCGATGGAAACTACCGGACCGCCCGGCGGATTTATGAAGAAGATTCCGCGTCCCGCAACAATAAAACGAACCTCGTCTTCGTCATGAGTGTGCTCAATGCTGAACTTCGCTAGCATTGCTTCGAGTCCCGCAGTTTGCGGAGTGACATCAATTACATCAGCAGTGACATAGCCGCCGCGCTTCTTCAATATGTCGATTTGCGACGCATAGGCGGCAAGAATTGTTTCGGAAGAAGCGTCAATGTCGACGCTGATGTCGGATTCCCAACGCTCATAATTGATACCGATAGAGGCAAGATAGCTGGTAATTTCAATCGGATTAGTCAATGAGCGGTTTTCCTGGGGAATGGTAACGCATGCCATGTTGCACCTCCCGTATCTGCAGATAATGTTCCGTGCGACCTAACCATCCGTTTGGCCGACAACTTCAAGAAGAAACTCAAGAATTTCGACGTGGCGTCTTGCAATCGAAAGCGTCTGGCCCCATGTGTAGAGTCCGTGTCGCTCAAGAATAAACCCGTGGACATCAGGATTCTCTTCAAGCATGGTTTCAACGGTAGCCCCTAACTGAAGCATATCTTGAGAGTTAGGAAGAATGGGAAGCCATTCGCGATGACGATGGTCGCTTATCCCTTCTAATCCCTTTAACATTTCGTAACCCTCAATTGCAAGACCCCGTTGCTGAGCCCAGCGCCCGGACAGCATCGTAGCCCAAATGGAGTGTGTGTGTAATACTGCGCCCGCCCCGCGCGCCCGAATGATAGCCAGATGCAGCATGTATTCGAATGACGGTCGGGAACTCCCAGTTAGAACTTCTCCCGCTTCGTTGATTTCAAGAATGTCCGTAGGGCGAAGCTCGCCTTTGTGGCTCCCCGTCGGAGTAATTGCTAGCCGGAATGGATCAGCGCTCAGAACTGAACTGAAGTTGCCGCCAGTACCAAGCACCCAGCCTCGAAGATAAAAGCCAGCGCCGATCTCAGCCAGCTTAGAAGCGGTGTCAAGAAACGAGCACTCGTCTGCGCTGGCAGCAGCTTGACCTACGCTATCACTACCGCGGTTCCGCTGGGAGACGTTCATGCCGGATACCTTAAACTCACTTCCCTACCGTTATCAAAACACTAATGCACGCGTCGATGAAAATAAAATCATAGCATGTTGTCGATACCCAAATCCCTGTACCTTTCGTCGAGGTTTCGCTCGTACGGGAGGTTGGTTGTGGCAGCGAGTTCGGCGATAGTAGCGTCATCAGTAGTGTTTCAAAGGCGCTTCGAGTACGTACCTTTCACGCTGTGATCGAAAGTCAGAAACTGTTCTATTTGGGCGAGGCCTAGTCCTGCAGGTGAATAGCTGGGAGGTGTAAGTTGAGCGAAGCGACTACGACATGGAACGAGCGGTCAACTGCGACGATCGTTGACGTGCTACGCCTCAGAGCAGAGACGCAGAAGAACGAGATTGCCTACCGGTTCCTGGCCGATGGTG
>CAYOVU010000019.1:0-14663 GCA_964407505.1 uncultured Acidobacteriaceae bacterium
GACGGCACTATCTTGAAGATCGTACCGTAGTTGAAACCGAATCCGGCCGTCGTTCCGTATAGGTTCCCATCAGTGGCCTGAACCAAAGGACCAATCGGAAAGGCGCCACGGATCGCGTCGAACTGATAGATAGTCGTCAGCTTACCGGAGGGCGTCAGTTGGTATATCGTCCCCACTGTGTTCGTGCCGCCTTGGTATGTTGTTCCATAAAAATTCCCATCCGTGCCTTCGATGGGCCCAGAGTAGGGAAATTCACCGTCGTTGCCCCCTGTGAAGTTCCACAGAATCGTCAGCTTTCCCGAAGGCGTAAGTTTGAACACCGTCCCGCAGCCACCGATGCAGGCGGTTCCCGTTCCGCCGTTGAAGGTTGCCCCGTAGAAGTTGCCGTCAGTCCCCAACGTCAGTCCGCTGGAAGGCTGGCCGGTGGTACGGGTGAAATTGTAGATGACGGTCAGCTTCCCTCCAGGCGTAAGCTTGAACGCCGTCCCCATGTTATTCTTTCCTCCAAATAGCGTCGTGCTCCAAAGGTTGCCATCCCGCCCTTGCGCTATGACGCCCACGGCCTGGGGACTCAGCGGGTCCTCCGAATGGTCGCCGAAGTCGTAAATTGCGTTAAAGCTGGATTCGGGGTGGCAGGCGTCGGCATGTGCGCCAGTCGCCACCAGCGCAACCATCAACGCCACCAGCGCAATCCAAGGTTTTAATATGCTCGATTGCATTCCGCGCGAAAACCTAACACTCAACATTTGATCTCTCTTCATAATTTCTCTCCTCAGATGCGGCTGCGCGGTTCACCTTTTCTCTTAAGCTGTCACAAAGCTTGAGCCAGATATCGCCTTTGAGCTAAACAAGTTTCACTGGAGATAACAGACTTTCTGATCTTTTATTCCAGGCTGTCCTAAAGAAAGTTCTCCAGCCGGGGTTCTGGCTTGAGGAATGAATCGCGGGCTGCGGCGGACCCGGCTGGACGGAACTAACTCCGCCGCAGCCCGCGAACTCGTTACTGCCCTGTCTCTCGGGAAGGAGTGGTGCGAGCCTGTGCCTCCTCGGGTCCGCTGCCATCAACGCGCAAGAGCATCGCGCTGCCCTTGTCGACTTTCACCTCCTTCCGGTTGGAAGCTAAAGTGACTTCGCCAAGCGGCTCGGTGCGTCCGGATTGGAGGATTGTGAGGTCGCCAAATCCATATGAGCCGCGGGCATTCACTGAGAAGAGCCAAAATGCTTGCGGACGGGCATCGTCATCGATCGTACCCCCGCTTGGAGCGCCCGAATCTTGGTCCACATTGGCCAGCACGCCCTGGCTGGTATATCTCCCCACGACCTGCGATCCCACCATTACCGGCCCACCTTCGCCATAAGAAATCTGGTCGCCTCCGATTTCAACTTGCTCGTCGGGATCATCGATTGAGGGTTTGGTCGGTGTCGCAGCAAGTACTGCAGTCCTCGACGCTATCGCGCGCAGGGTCGCGGTAATCTGGAGGGTCTGGTTGCCGAACCGGATCTGGTCGAATTGAAATGAGATCTTCGATTCGTCAGATCCATTTCCTGGAGTGATGGCTTCGACCACATGGCCTGTCACCTTAGATCCTTTACGTAATGTTTCTCCCCTGCCCAGCGGCACGTCCTGCATGACCGTCGCGATTATGGTGGCTCCGCTTTCGCTCTTGTCCGATCGCAAGGCAGAATTCAAGCTGACGGGAAGGATGGTGCCCGCCGGAATAGGTTCTGCAGATCGTGTGTTCTGTCCTGTTCCGGCATGCAGGTACATCGGCAACATGCACAGCGCCAAACCAAGCATTCTCAGATTGTTTTTCATTTTGTTCCTCCTAAAGGAATTTGCTCAAGAGCGTGTGGTTCTTCCGCACCACCATTCCCTCGGTGACTCCAGTTCGCTCTCCGACTCGTTGTGCAGAACCGACGGCACTCGGTTTTATTCCGCGATATTTTTAGGGGGCCATGGGAATAAAACGCCCGTCCGCTGGTTTACCCTTGTGTGCATGTCGGAGAGAACCTGCCACCGGAGTCGTTCGAGCGGCTAGCCATGCCTCACTTCGAGCGGCTCTATAACTTTGCCTGCTGGCTGACCCATGACCGGCAAGAAGCTGAGGATCTTGTCCAGGAGACTTACGCCAAGGCGCTTAAGGGGTTTCCTTCGTTCCAGCCGGGTACGAATTTTCGCGCCTGGATCTACAAAATCCTGCGGAATGCTTTTCTGACTTCACGTACCGGGCTGAAGGCGACCACTACCGTGCCGCTCGATCTTGAGGACGAAGAGGGAGCCTTGCCCGCAGTCGAGGAAACACCGGAGAGCATTTTGCTGCAGCGTTCGGACGGGCAACTCGTGCAGCAGGCCCTGGAGCAACTGCCGGTCGCCTATCGCGAGATCCTGCTGCTGTGTGAAGTCGAAGAAATGTCTTACCAGGAAATTTCTGCCACTCTCGCCATCCCGATGGGTACGGTCATGTCGCGTTTATCCCGTGCGAGAAAAGCCTTACGCGGTAGCCTACAGCAGCAGTTTACAGAAAGGGTGAACTAAAATGGTGACCTATGGTTTGTGAGTCTTGGAAGACAAAACTCGACACCTGCCTGGATGGTGAGCTCCCGGAGGAGGAGATGCGCAGCTTCGACGCTCATGTGCGCAGCTGCCGCTCTTGCTCGGCGGATGCCCTTACGCGCGTACAGATGAAGCGGGCGATTCAAGCCGCTGGAAAACGTTACACTCCCCGTGCTGAGTTCCGGAAACGGTTGCAGCAGAAGATTGCTTCAAAGCCGCAGCACAGTTTTGGCCTGGGATGGAAGTTTGCTGTGGCGGCAGCCGCCATCATCGTGGTCGGGACGTTGACTTCAGCCTATCTAGGAATTCGATCCGGCAGAGATCAGGTTTTTAGCGAGATTGCAGACTTGCATGTGGAGACGCTGGCCAGTTCATCTCCCGTGGATGTGATTTCTACTGATCGGCACACGGTGAAGCCCTGGTTCCAGGGGAAAATCCCCTTCGCATTCAATTTGCCGGAACTCCAGAACTCCGGGTTCACTTTGCTTGGCGGCCGGATGACCTATCTTGATCAAACGCCGGGCGCGCATCTTATTTACGATGTGCGGAAGCACCATATTTCCGTGTTCGTGTTCCAGGAACGCTCACTGCCAGACAAATTGGACGGAAATTCTTTTTCGCCTAAGCAATTGCCGTTCAACCTGGAAACGTGGAGCCAGGGCGGGCTTCGCTATTTCGTGATCGGCGATGCAAGTGGAGCGGACCTCGATAATCTTGCGAAGCTGTTTAAAGCCGCGACATAGATTAACATCGGGTAATTCTGATCATTTGCACAGTTCTTCAGGCTTCGGAATCCAATCGCGAAAATTCAGGCCGAAGGGCCGAAGCTTGTCTCTTTCCGCAGGGAAGTTAAGGTCGGGGACGCCTCTATCGCGCCGGATCCTCGCCCTGCCCCCACTTAAGGCAAAAACCTATAGCCCCGGCCGTGCACTGTGAGAAAGTGTAACGGGTGTGAAGGGTCGCTCTCCAGTTTCTGTCGTAACTTCAGGATGTGGTTGTCTACCGTTCGGGTACAAGGGCAGTACTGGTAACCCCAAACCTCCTTGAGGAGCTCGTCCCGTGAGATTGTACGTTCAGCGTTCTTGGTTAAGTATTCCAGCACCCTGAATTCCTTTAGAGTAAACATGATCTTCTCGCCGCAACGGGTGATCTCCGTCTTGAAAAAGTCCACAGTCACATCCGCAAAGACATATACGTCTGCGTCCTCCGGACTGGAGCGCGACGCACGCCTGATTAACGCACGCAAACGCGCAACAAGTTCCCGTGGGCTGAACGGTATGGTCACGTAATCGTCGGCGCCCAGTTCCAGTAGCAGGACCTTGTCCACGACATCCGAACTCCCGCTAAGAATTACAAGGGGCGAAGAAATCAAATTTGTAATTGTCTTGCAAAGATCACACCCTGAAGATCCCGCGCGCGGCAGATCGAGGATCACTGCGGCTGGCGCTTGTTGCTGAAGTCTTTCCAAACCGCAAACGGCATCAGGGACTACATCCACCGCGTATCCTTCCGAAGAGAAGAGTCGCCGCAGAATCTTACGCAACGCAACATCGTGCTCGATAATCAAAATCTGCTCGACTGAAGGTGACCGCAGTTCTGGTGTTGGAATGCTCAAGGTTGCTGCCAAGGTGGTGGCCGCCATACGTTTTTCCTCTTTCTAGTGTGCCTCGATGTGAAGAGACAAGTCTGTCGATGGCGGTGCGCCAGCAGTGCTAAGGAGTGAATCGCGAACTGACTTACGGGCTCTGGCTAAACGTGACATAACCGTTCCGATTGGGATCGTTAATATTTCCGCGATCTCCTGGTACGACATTTCCTCCACTTCACAAAGAAGGAGGGTCTCCCGGTAATGCACCGGCAGATCGTCGATGGCGCGCTGCACTAGTTGGGAGTTAAAGCGATTCATTAGAATCGTTTCGGGAGTTGCCGTATCAACTGCCAATTCAGGTCCGTCCTCCTCCGAGTCCATCGCATCCGTCATGCGCCACTCGAGTTTTGAGCGCGAACTTAGAAAGGTGTTCCTCAAGATTTGAAACATCCACGCCCGGAAATTGCTGCCAGACCGAAACGATGTGAAACCGCGTAAAGCCTTGAGATAGGTTTCCTGGACGAGGTCTTCGGCATCGTTCGAATTTTGCGCCAGCCAGCGCGCGAAGTTATAAAGGGCATCGAGAAGAGGCACTGCCAGCGCTTCGAACCCTGCCAACGATTGATCGTCCGGGGAGGACGAAGCTCCAAATCGGACCATCCCTTGTGAACTAAGTCCAATATTCCCCATTTGTCTTCTCCTGAATCAACTCGAACCCACGGTTGCAGCCCATCTAATGCGCGAGTCGTTCTGGCGTCAATTAACCAAGGACTTTTTCCACATATCCAACTCATCGCCTCTTAAATAGTTGTCGGCTAGTGAGTTAGCGCAGCATATATACAGAATCCCGGAGTCTCTCGGCGCCGAAGTGCTAGACTTCTGTGGGCAGCTCAAATGTGCCATGCAACCCCTAGCGCCCAAATCCGTCGCGCGATTCGGAACCTTCGAGGTTTCATTCCAGTCTGGCGAGGTGCGCAAATCGGGCCTAAGAATCAGAGTCCAGCAACAGCCGATGAAACTGCTGGAGATATTGCTGGAGCATCCTGGGGAAGTCGTCACCCGGGAGGAATTGCGCAGCCGAGTCTGGCCCAGCGAAAGTTTCGGTGATTTCGATCAGGCGCTCAATATCGCCATCGGGAAACTGCGGAGTGCCTTGGGAGACTCGGCTGAGAATCCGCGATTCATCGAGACGCTTCCCAAGCGCGGCTATCGTTTTATTGCGGACGTGTCCGTTGTCGATACAGACGCCCGCCTGAAAAAGCTTGAATCTGTGGCTGCAGATCCGCCAGCCACAAATCCTGGGCATACGCTCCAGGGGGCGAGGTTGGCAGTTGCACCCGAACGCCAATGGCGACCGACGCGTGGAGTCATCGTCGTCTTGGCGCTCGTCCTGTTTTTTTCGATTCTCTCCGTCTGGCTATTTCGTTCGCGGGCTCCTGCTTCCACCGACATCCGATCCATAGCGGTTCTTCCGCTGGAGAACCTTTCTGGCGACGCTTCACAGAATTACTTCGCTGACGGCATGACCGATGAGTTGATCACTGACTTGGCCCAGATCAGCGCTTTACGCGTAATTTCGCGCACCTCGGTAATGGTATACAAAGGAGCGCGCAAGCCTCTACCCCAGATCGCTCGTGAGCTGAACGTGGATGCCGTAGTAGAAGGCACAGTGCTCCACTCCGGCGACCAAGTGCGTGTCACGGCGCAGTTGATCGAGGCCTCTACGGACAAGCACCTATGGTCCCAGAGTTATGAGGGTGAGTTGCGGGATACCTTGGCGCTCCAGAACAGGGTGGCTAGCGCGATTGCCGATCAGATTCGGATCAGTTTGACTCCGCAGGAAAAAGCTGCGCTGAAAAACATAAGGGTTGTTAATCCTGAAGCTTACGAATCTTATCTTAAAGGGCGGTACTTCTGGAACAAGCGAACAGCGGATGGTTTGAAAGCCGCTCTCGCTTATTTCAACCAGGCAATCGAAGAGGATCCGAAATACGCCCAAGCTTATTCTGGCTTAGCCGACACTTATGCATTGTTGGGAGACTGGCAGTACGCAGTGATGACCCCCAAAGAAGCGTTCCCCAAAGCCAAGGCGGCGGCGATCAAAGCACTGGAGTTGGACAGCACGCTCGGCGAAGCCCACAACTCGCTTGCCTTCGTTCAGGATGGCTTCGACTGGGATTTTGACTCCGCCGGGAAGGAGTTTCAGCGGGCCATTGAACTAAATCCAGGCTACGCCACCGCTCACCATTGGTATGCGTGGCACTTGGGCCTATTGGGCCGATTTGACGAGGCGATTGCTGAAATGAAGAAAGCGCAGAACCTGGACCCGCTGTCTCTTATTATTAACGCTGATCTGGCAGAGCTTCTTGTCCTCGCCCACCACTACGACGAATCCATAGCACAAAGCCGCAAAACGGTCGAGATGGATCCTAATTTCGCTTTTGCACATAATCAACTCGCCCAGGCATATCTTCAAGAACATATCTACGATGAAGCAGTCACAGAACTGAAAAAAGCTGTCCAGCTCTCGGGCGACAGCCCGACATGCATAGCTAATCTCGCGCGCGCTTACGTCGCATCCGGCAGGCGGAGCGAAGCCGAAAAACTGTTGGGCGATCTGAAGAAGCGCTCAAACGCTGCTTATTCGAATGCTCCCGAGATCGCCATAGTCTATGTATCTCTCGGCGACACAGACCAAGCTATGAATTGGCTTGAAAAAGGCTACGAAGAGCGATTTAACCCTGGCGTGTTATTGCGGCCGGGCTTCGATCCTCTCCGCTCCGACTCGCGGTTCCAGAACCTTCTGCGCCGCATCGGGCTATCCGGGTGAGTGTGTATTCCATCGGACCAGAAAATAGCAAAATTCAAGAAAGCTTCTTGACACTTGGCTCGTATGGCGTTTCTGAGCTTCTGACTCTCGGCGCATCATTCCTCCAAATTTTCAACTCTTCATTTGACAATTAATTGACATCGGGAGCGTATCCCACCCCTCCCTCGTACAGTCCAATGTTCCGTCACCACTGAGGAACCATCGTTCAAAGGTTGCGGGTCCCATAAGACAGCTTGGCGCATGCAGACTGCGAAGACTGGGTAATCCGTGTGTCAAAAATAAGAATAAGGAGGATGGAATGAACTTAAAAAACTATGTTCGTAAGAAGTCTCTCAGCTCTACCTCGGTCATGGTCCTCGTTTTCGGTTTGTCGCTGGCGGTAACCGCCCGCGCACAAACCATCAATCAGCTATTTGCTTTCACCTGTACCAATAGCTTTAGTAGCGACACGTGTCCACAAGGAGCGCGGCCCGACATCATCCTTCAAGCCTCGGACGGAAATTTTTATGGCGCTGCGCAAGTTACCGATGAGGGCGTCTCCGATCCCCAGGGCGGAACACTTTTCAAACTGACTCCCTCGGGGGAGTTCACCAAGCTCTTTACCTTTACTCAGGGCAGCAGCGGGTTCCTGAACGGCAACAACCCCGCAGATGGCTTTGTCGAGGCCAACGATGGATTCCTCTACGGCATAACCTTTAACGGCGGCAAGCAAAATGACGGCGTGCTCTTCCGGATTAGCAAAGCGGGCACGGGTTTCAAGGTTCTTCATAACTTCTGCTCGTCCGAAAAATGCACCGACGGCAGTATTCCCAACGGCCTCTTGCTAGGACGGGACGGCAACCTTTACGGGACCACACTGGAAGGTGGATCACCGGTTAGCCCGTGCCCAAGTTCCGGCTGCGGCACGATTTTCCGTTTTGAGCCGACGACCGGCGCTTTTGCCGTTCTCCATAGACTGACCGCCGTTTCTGATGGGCTTCAACCATTTGGGATGATTCAGGCAGCCAACGGCAACTTCTATGGTGTCTCGCAGGGACTCGATGTCAATAGCTTCAATGAGGATATCTTCCAATTCACGCTGGCGGGCAAATTCACGGTTCAGTTCAAGTCGGCCTCGTTTGATATTGGCATTAGTGGACTGACACAAGGCGCCAACGGCAATCTCTATGGAGCCTTCGAATCCATTACAGCGGGCAACATCAACTTTTTCGAAGTCAGCACCGAGGGCCCTGGCTTCGTGGCATTTAGTCCATTCACGACGCTGGCAGGAACGACCAACATTCCTTCGCTCTTCCTGGCTTCCGACGGCAACCTGTGGGATACAAACTTTACGGACTCGACCGCTCCGATGGGCAGCGTTTTCTCGATCAACCCACAGAACGGCGCGGTGCTCCAGACCTTCGCTTTCGACGGCGCCAACGGCAACTCGCCTGAAGTTGGCGTAATTCAGGCGGCGGATGGAACGTTCGTGGGCACGACGGAACTTGGCGGCACGATCCCAGCCGGGAAGAACACCTTCGCCGATGGCACGGTTTGGACTCTGGATGCGGGCTTACCAGCGCCGCCACCAGCCATTACACTGCTGAACTCGACCCGCGGCAGCGTGGGCTCGACCGTGCTGATTAATGGCAAGAACTTTGTCGGCACCACGGCGGTCAACTTCAACGGAGTCAGCGCCTTGTTCCAGGTGCTCAACACTCAGTTTGTCAGCGCAACCGTTCCTGCCGGCGCCACGACGGGTCCGGTCACAGTAACTAACGCTGGCGGTAAGGCCACCAGCACACAGACTTTTACCGTCAACTAGCCGGGGTTAAGTCGGAGGCTTCATTGCCGCTTCATACCTCGCTCAGTAACCAATACGCGAGCGCTTCGCTAGCAACACGCTGGTGAGAACTCAGACAGTTGCGAGTTCTCGCCGGCGTACAGCTTTTAATGGGCCAGTGAGGAACCGTCTTTGCGAAAACATTCGAAGCTCGGGACTATTTTTGGCCAGACCGAGTTTCGATTGTCGTCTAATGGAAGGCCGAAACTCAAATATCATGAGGGCCATGTCTGTTCGGAAGCTGCTGATCTGGCTGATTTGCTTGCTTCTCTTCGCTCAGAGTGACCTGAGTGTCACTCCGGCTGAGATCGACGCGAACGATCGTCGGGATGGAGAGAGTTGTCAAGTTTCGGCGCTAGAGTATCGTAAGGAACAATCATCCGGTCGCGGCAGCGAGCTGTGTTTGTACAGAATTGTTGACCTACGTTGCAGGATGTATCTCAGAAAAGCATGTCGAAACGAGTCGATTTTGCCAAACAGCGTAGAGATCAGGGGGCGTTCGCTAAGTAGCGCTGTCCGCGAAATTACAGCAATGGTGGGGCCAGTAGCCCATCAACACGGGATCAATCTTCAAGCAATTCTAGATGAAAGCGTCAGCAGGAAAAGAGGAAGAGAAACGGCTAATCAATCGAACGCCTGCAGGAATCCGTGGTGCCTTTGTTCATCTATCGACTACGCCTGGGCGGGATTGGGTACCGTGATCTGCAGCCACAGCTCGGTCGCCGCGCCGCTTAACAACTTGTAGAACGAGGAGAGTGACGAAATTCGCCGGTTAATCGATGAATCTCTAATTTTGGGGAATGATAAATGTCCTTTATCACATCCTAATCCAACGTCGCACAGCCACCCTGAGCGGACCGCTCAGCGCGCGGTCGAAGGACCGTAACCGTCAGAGCAAGCACACCCTTGACGACTTGCACAGCTTCTCCCGTTGAACTATGGAATTGCGGCGAGCCCGTCGACTCCATCCAGCTTCTTGTCGCCAACGACGAATGTCGGTGTTCCGGAGACGCCTATTCTCTTCGCCTCCACCAGATCGTTAGATATGAGGGAGGCATATTTGTGAGCGTCGACCTCCGCCCAAAGTCTGTTCTGGTCGATGCCTGCCTGGGAAGCCAGAATCTTCAGTTCCTCCCGATCCTTTAGTTTGGGGTCAGCCAATAGCAGGGATTCGATTGACCAAAATTTTCCTTGCGCGGCTGCGGCTAGAGCAAATTCGTGTACGAGCATTGCTGAATCGTGGTTCCGCAAAGGGAAGTTCTTGAATTGAACCTGCACCGCTCCAACATGAGCTGCGACAAACCGTTGCAGAGCAACCGCTGATTTTGCCGTGAGTGGGCTTGTCAGATCTACATACCATTGGACTTTAATCGGGGCGTCCTTTGGACCGAGCGATAAGTCAAGGTCCGGCACACTGATCGGGACCTGCGTTTGATGCGTTCGTACCAGAGAAAGCTCTTCATCGATTCGGGCCTGGAGCTTTTCCGCGGAAAAGCCGGAGAACGCTTCGCCGTTGACGACGAATGTGGGAGTCGCGTTCACACCGAGCCGCTCCCCTTCACGCTTGTCATCTTCAATTCTCGTGCGCAATCGAGGGTTATCGAGGTCCTTTTGAAACCTGGACATATCGAGGCCAAGGCGCGAAGCGAGGTCTAGCAGGTCAGTGCGCTTGAGGGTTTTCTGATGGGCGAAGATCAAATCGTGCATTTCCCAAAACCTTCCCTGTTCACCCGCCGCCAGCGCTGCCATATGAGCCAGATGAGAATCAGAGTGAAAATCTAACGGGAAGTTCTTGAACACAAATCGCACATTTTCGTGATTCGCTTTCATCAACTGCTGGACCGACGGAAGGGCGTGGGCACAGAACGGGCACTGAAAATCCGAAAACTCCACGATCGTTACCGGAGCGGATTCCTGGCCCTGAGAAGGAGCATTGGAAATGTCCACGCTGAGCGGTGCTGCGTGCCCCCAAGGTTCTCCCTTGAACTCCGCCACGATGATCTGTTTCAACCTTTCGTAGCTCTGCCTTCCGACCAGTTTTTGGCCGTTTACAACAAACGTAGGAGTTGCGGTTACACCAAGCGCTTTGCCGTCGGCGATATCTTTGTCGATCACGGCGGACTGGGCAGGGTCTGCCTGGAAATCGTGAAACTTGTTCATATCCAGCCCCAGTTCAAGCGCATAGCGGTCGAAGTCCGCGGGAGATAGATGTTCCGGATGTTCGAAGATGAGGTCATGCATCTCCCAGAACTTTCCCTGCTGCCGCGCCGCCAGTGCTGCCAAGTGTGCTGCCTTCGATTGCTTGTGGAACGCCAGCGGAAAATTCTTGAACGTCACCATTAATGTGTCCGAGTATTCAGCTTGCAGTCTTCGCAGATCCTGAGCCTGCTGCGCGCAAAATGGGCACTGAAAATCGGCGAACTCAAGGATGCTGATCCGGTGAGCCGAAGAGTGAGCCTCCCCATTGTTCTGGCCGAAGCAGGCCGCGGCCAGCAGCAAGAACGTAAGAAATCTGATCGTGGCTCTTGTCACGGGACACTCCAACAAATCAACTACTCCAAGCTATCTCACCATCTCATAAATCAGCCGGGCTGCCTTAATCCCACCCTCCGGCTTGGGCACTATAATGCTCGAGAGCCGCTCGCGCAACAACTCTGCAGCCATGTTGGCGAGTTCGGCCGGCGATTCTCCCCGAAACACACGAAAGTTTCCCCGCGCCCGAATCACTCTGTCTGCCCGAGCGAACTGATCGTCCCATTGGCGCTCTGCTGGCACCAGAAGTGTTTTGGTTCCGAGTTGTTCAAGTTCTGCCATGGTGTTATATCCAGCCTGGCAGATTACGAGTTCAGCCTCGGCAAACTTCGAGGTGGTATCCGGCTCAAACGGAATCAGCGCGATGCCGTCCACGAGCCGCAGCAAAGGCCAATCTCGAAATAGGGGCCCAGCGATCAACTGAGCCTTGAGCGCTGGATAGCTTCCATGTAAATTCGCGATCGCGTTCATAGCAAGGTTGTAGAACTCGGCGGTCCCCGGATATCCGCCTCCCCCGCCAGTTATTACAATCCGTGGAGCTGCAGGGTCACGTTCAGGAATTGCCGTTTGGGTAGCCTGCCGCGCAATCTGCCCGACAAAACAGCTCTTGGTTACCAGTTCGGCTGTCAGGAGGATCGTTCCCTCTGAATGTGGAATCACTATCAGGCTTACATGCTTCAGCAGGCCCCGCGTATGGTCGAGATAGGAAGTTAAGTCACGCATCTCTCGCAGGCAGAGCACGATCGGGATATTGCTGTCCACGACGGCGTCAGCGAAGTTTGGGTTCGGTAGGAAATCGAAGACAACGACCTGCGGGGCAATGCTTCTCAAAACCGATCTGGAGATTTCTGTCTGCAAAGCGGAGCGCTCCTGCTCGGTCCACCCCGCCCACGCAGTGCTGCCACTCATGGCGTGGCTGCTCGGCAAAGGAATATGCGGAAGGCCAAGCGCGTCGAGCAAGACGTGAGCGGCTTCTTCGACGACGAATGGAGTGCGAACGTTAGTATCGAGTTCGTGGAGAGCGAGCGCAATTACGGCCAGCCGATTGATGTGTCCTAAACCAATATGATTCAGAGGATGAAATAGGACTGTTCGCGGCACGCTCATAAGGTTTGAGGAGGGCTATTTTACCGCTAAGAAAGCAGTGGGCAGCGATTTGTGGCGAACACTTACCACGGAACTGCCACCATTGCGCAAGAGACTGATCTCAGCACGGCCATTGTAGAGTTCCACGCTGCGCGATCCGGTCGAGGTACCGGTGTTGTCGAGTAGTGCGCCGTCTCCGGTGAGCCCGAACCACACGCGGTCCCGTGCATCCAGGCAGTCAGCATTGCCGCCGTCCACTAATCGGGCTTCCACTTTCACGCGTCCAGCTTCGCGGGCAATCTCGCTGAGTTCAATTCTCGCCGGAGAACCCCATTTGGCTGTGTGATACTGAAAACGTAAAGTATCTTCCACCATGGCCGTCTTCCCGTGTCCGACTGCTTCCAAAAGGTTTTCGCCGGGCTTGAATTTCACCAGCCAGTGGAGTCCTGCAGCCGGAAAATCTTGACTGTTGCGTATCTTGGCGCCTTGGGAAACTCCATTGAGGAACAATTCGGCGCTATCGCAATTCGAATAGACCTTCACCAATTTCAACTCGTCCGGTTCTCCCCAGCGAGCCGGCCAGGATCGACCGTAGATGTGAATCATAGGCTTTTGCGCCCAGTACGACTGGAAGACAAAATAGCCTTCCTTGAGCGTCATATCTCGCTCGACCAAGCCCTTCTGATTGACGTGCGGAATTGGATTCTCAGGGCGCAATGGGGTCGAGAAGTCTTTGAAGATCCACTGCGCGGAGCCTGTCAGCCAAGGCATGGTTTCCTGTTCTTTAAGATGCCAGTCGAAAAGGTTACATGCGTAGGTTTCAGACCAATCGCCATCGCGGGATGCGGCTGCCTGCCCGCCGGTCAGCAGCCGTTCTCGCTCGTGCTGATCGAATCCGCTCCCTGACAGGAACCTTGCCAGGAGACGGTCGGGATCTTCTGAATGCCGCCGTGCATGGCTTTCTGCGCCCCATTCGACGTGCAGAAAGTGGGACACGGTTTGCCGCTCTTTTTGGACCGCGGTCTTATATTGCGTGTACGGCCCGTGGTACCAGCCAGCCCAGATCGAAGCGGAATAAACGTCAACGAGGTCTTTGCAAAAATCGCAACGGCGAAGAAATGTTGGCCGGCTGGGATCGAGCCGATGGGCCTCGTCGCCCAGATCTTTAACGAATCCACGGATTTTTTCTTTATCAAACTCAGGAAAGTCGCCCGGCCAATCGTTTTCGTTTCCCAAACCCCACAGGATCACTGAAGGGTGGTTGTAGTGCTGGTCGATTATGGCGCGCAGCATATTCCGAGCCCGCTGTTTGTAATTTTCCCCTCCCAGCCCGCCCCGCGACCAAGGAATTTCTTCCAGAACCAGCAAGCCCAGTTCATCACACAAATTGAGTACAGCTCTGGACTGCTGATGATGTGCAAGGCCCACAAAATTCGCACCCATATCTTTGATCAACATCATTTCCTGCCGGATGAGAGGTTCTGGCATTGCCGCACCAAGAGCGGCATGGTCTTCCTGGCGTTGCGTCCCTCTAAGAAACAGGCGTTCGCCGTTGAGCCTGAAGGGGCCGCGGTCGGCAAAATCGAAATAGCGGAAACCGAAATGTTCGGTTACGCCCATGGTCCCGTGTGGACCAGCCAACTGAACCTCGCAGCGATAGAGCGACGGTCGTGAAGGTGACCACAGCTGCGGGCTATTAAACTTTAAGATTGAGATTTCCAATTCACCGTCCCAGGCTGATAAGCGCCTAGTCGCGGTCTGGACAAGCGTATCTTTCGGGTCGAAAACTCTGATCCGCAGTTGTAACTCTTCCCGCAGACGATCAGGATTGTGCAGCTGTACCCTGACAGCAATCTGCGCAGCTGCCGAAGGCAATGCCTCGACTGCAACGTGAACTCGCTTAATTGAAATCGCGGGGGCATAAGCGAGCGAGACATTACGGTACAGTCCGCCGAACCGATGAAAATCGTTGAGCGCAGAGGGAATCGGCTCCGGGTCGCGCGAGTTATCGCACAAGACTGCGAGGGTGATCTCTCCACTCGGGGGGGCAAGTTTGACGGCTTTAGCCGCCGAGTCTGTGATGTCAATCACGAACTCATCGTAGCCACCGACGTGCTTGCCTGCTTGTTCGTAAGCGACAAAGATCTCGCACTTCTGCCCGGTTCCCTCAAAAAACAAAAGAGTGCGCCCCTTCTCGAAGGGATTCCTGAGCTGTAACTTGCGGCGATACCATCCTGGCCCCTCGTAATAC
>CAYOVU010000020.1:0-15236 GCA_964407505.1 uncultured Acidobacteriaceae bacterium
CACCATCGGCCAGGAACCGGTAGGCAATCTCGTTCTTCTGCGTCTCTGCTCTGAGGCGTAGCACGTCAACGATCGTCGCAGTTGACCGCTCGTTCCATGTCGTAGTCGCTTCGCTCAACTTACACCTCCCAGCTATTCACCCGTGCTGGCAGCTTCGCCCAGGCAGAGATCGTGCATAACAGTGTTGAAAGGTGCGCGGTCAATCTCGATTTGGAACAAATCGATTTGGAAGGAGACTGATAAAAAACTTGGCAACAGTGAATTTTGCGTAAGTATGCGGGAGAAGCCATAAAAGAAAAGCTTCTTGAAACACCATGCCAACTGCGGGCAAAACTACTATCTTCGGTGTCCGACTACAACCCACTTACCGTAGGAGCAATCGCTCGACGAAAGGTACAGGAAGTTAATCCCGACAAACAATGATCCTATCTTCCGGAGCTATGGCTGCATATTCACGGTTCACGGTGCAGCATCCATGCCTGCCCTCGAAAAACTCGACCAGCTAGAGTTGGAAACGTCGCTATGTCCGGCCCGCCTCGTGCGCGTTAAGAATTCCTATGCGCAAGCCGTCTTCCTTACACCACCACACGAAAAATCCTTGCAAGCCGGAAGAAAGAGAACCGCTGGTCGGATTAAGGGCAGCCAAGAGTTGAGTCCGACACGACTATTTGGCTGGGCTTCCCCTCTGCGAACAGTGGGTTGTCCAGTTCATAGTGCTTGACTAAGCTCGCTGACTGCAATCGAACTTGAAGGATGTGCGATGAAAAAAGACATCGAAGACGTATACCCGCTGTCCCCAATGCAGGAAGGGATGTTGTTTGATGCCTTGTATGAGGCTGGATCTGGGGCATACGTTATGCAGGTCAGTTGCAAGTTTGAAGGCGATTTCAATGTCGCAGCCTTTCAACGCGTCTGGCAGAAAATCATGCAACGCCATCCCGCTTTACGCAGTGCATTTCTCTGGGAAAGCGTCGAAAAACCTCTCCAGGTTGTGCGGAAAGAAGTTACCCCGGCATGGGATCAGCTCGACTGGCGCAGTCTGTCGGAAAAAGATCAGGAGAACAAGCTGCAAGACTATATCCGCGAAGAGCGCCGCCGTGGCTTCAATTTCGCCCAGGCGCCGCTTATGCGAATGGCACTAATCCGCTTGCGCGAAAACCAGTATCAGTTTTTGTGGAGCTGTTCCCACCTCGTGATGGATGGCTGGTCTTCCAACATCGTTTTTGAAGAGCTTTTTGCTTACTATCGCGCCTACTCCGAAGGTCAGGACCTGATTCGAATGCAGCCTCATTCCTATCGCGACCTTATTAGTTGGATGCAACAGCAGGATAGGGCCAAGGCGGAAGCATTCTGGAGGAGCACTTTGCAAGGTTTCACTGCCCCAACCGCATTAGGGGATGAGGAACCGAAGCGCATGCGGGACGGCAGCCCAGTCCCAGAGTACCGCCAACTTTCCGCGACCCTGGAGGGCGAGGCTTTGGCTAAGCTCCAATCCATGGCTCGGCGGCACAGGCTTACTCTGAATACTTTGGTTCAAGGAGCATGGGCGTGGCTCTTAGGGTGCTACAGCGGGTCAGAGGACGTACTCTTTGGAGTCACCTTCACTGTGCGTCCGGTGTCGTTGGCGGGAGCAGATTCCATCGTTGGCCCGATGGTCAACACACTGCCAATGCGAGTGGTAATTCGCGGTGACAAGCCCTTGTTGGAATGGCTCAAAGAACTGCAGGATCATCAGGTTGAAGTCCGGAAATACGAATACACCTCCCTGGTGGAAGTCAAGGCTTGGAGCGAAGTTCCAGGCCGGCTACCGCTCTTTGAAAGTATTGTCGTATTTCAGAATTTTCCTCTGGCCAAAGGGGCCCAGGAACTGCGTGAAAATGTGCGCTTGCTATCCAGAGATGTGATCTCAAGCGCCGCGTTCCCTATGACCTTGGTGGTCGAACCCGGCGAGCAGCTATCTTTGAACTTGTCCTTCGATCATAGCCGGTTTAATTCCGCCACGGTCGAAAGAAACCTGCATCACCTTGAGATTTTGCTTGGAGCGATCGCGGACAATCCGGGGCAAAGAGTCGGAGACCTCACACCGGTGACGCCATCGGAACGTCGGCAGTTGGTGGTGGAATGGAGCGACACGACGACCAGTTACGATAGGAGCGAGTGCGTTCATGAGTTGTTCGAAGAGCAGGCGCGGAGGACGCCACAGGCGTTGGCCGTGGAGTATGAAGGGCAGCGATTGACCTATGAGGAACTGAACCGACGGGCAAACCAGTTGGCCCACTACCTGCGGGAGCAAGGCGTAAAACCGGAGACGCTGGTGGGAATCTGCCTGGAACGATCTCTGGTCATGGTGGTCGGAGTTCTGGGTATTCTCAAGGCCGGCACGGGCTATCTTCCGCTTGAGCCGAGCTATCCGGTGGAGCGCTTGCGGTTCATGCAGGAGGACTCCGGGCTGGAGATTCTGCTCACCCAGCAAAACCTGAATCAGGCGACGCCAGGTAGCAACAAGCCGATTTTTCTGGATCGAGACTGGGAGCAGATCGCAAGTTACAGCTCCGACAACCCAGTTCCTGCGGCCACATCCGAAAATTTAGCCTACGTGATATATACGTCCGGTTCCACGGGTGTTCCGAAAGGCGTGGTCGTGGAGCATCGGCAGTTGCTGAATCAGCTTTTGTGGTGTAGGGATAAGTTCCGGTTCGGAGCGAGTGACCGCGTCTTGCAAAAAGCCTCTCTTGCCTTCGACGTTTCTATTCTGGAAACACTCCTGCCTCTGATCTCCGGAGCGCGAATTGTTATGGCCAGACCAGGTGGAGAACAGGATCCGGATTACCTTGTCGATTTGATTCGAGGGGAACAGATTACGTATGTCGATGCAGTGCCTACGTTGCTGGACAACTTGCTTGATCACCGAGATAGCAGCTCATGGGGTTCGGTTCGGCTGGTCACGACGGGTGGCGAAATTTTGAACCTGCCGCTGGTTCGTAAGTTCTACGAGAAGTTGCAGGCACCGCTTTGGAACTGCTACGGGCCAACGGAAACCACGATCCAATCGACCGTTGGATTGTGCGAAGCGGGGCAGGACACGGTCTCGATCGGCCGTCCGATCGCAAACACTCAAGTGTATGTGTTGGACTCCAATTTGAACTTGGCGCCCATCGGAGTAAAAGGCGAACTGTATATAGGAGGAGACGGTGTGGCGAGGGGCTATCTGGGACGTTCCAATCTCACCGCCGAGCGTTTTCTGCCGAATCCGTTCGTGAGCAAGAACACGGCAGGCGGAGTGCGGATGTACCGGACCGGCGATCTGGTGCGGTGGCTAGCGGATGGGAAGTTGGAGTTTCTCGGGCGCCTCGATCACCAGGTCAAGATACGCGGATTTCGCGTCGAACTTGGAGAGATCGAAGCGGCTTTGGCACGTTGCCCCGGAATTCGTGACGCCGCAGTTGTTGTCCGCGAACAAGGCGACGAGCGCCGCCTGATCGGATACTTCGTCAGCGACCAGCCTCTTACCGCCTCCGAATTGCGGGAACAGCTTCGCCAACACTTGCCGGAGTACATGGTGCCGGCTGTCCTCGTACGGTTAGAAGCGCTGCCCCTCACTCCAAGCGGCAAGGTGAATCGCGCCGCCCTCCCACCACCAGATGACCTAGAGAATGGCACCGAAGTGATGGCCCCTCGCGACGCGCTGGAAGAGGTCGTTGCAGGAATCTGGCGCGAGATATTGAATAAGCCACAAGTAGATATCAACGCCAACTTCTTCGATCTGGGCGGCCACTCGCTGAGCGCGACACGTGTAGTCTATGCGCTGCGTAACGCTCTCGGCGTGGATCTGCCGCTGCGCGCGCTCCACGCCAGTCCAACGATTGCCGGGATAGCAGCCGCCGTGGTAGCGCTTCGTGAAGGGAAGATGGCAACATCTCTGCCCGTCATGACCGTGCAGTCGATGCTTGCCGAGGCGGTGCTCGATCCGGAGATCGCGCCACACCCCGCCGGGGTGCAACGGCCCCCTGCTGTTCCCGGCTCGAATCTGCTGTTGACCGGAGCGCGCGGCTTTCTGGGCACATTCCTGCTGGCGGAGATGTTGCACCAGATACCGGCAACACGCGTGCACTGCCTGGTTCGGGACGCCACCGCGCAGCAGGGAATGCGCCGCCTGCGCGAACGCCTGTCAACATTCGCTCTCTGGAAAGAGGAATTTGCTGAGCGTATCGTAGCCGTGCCCGGAGATCTTGCGAAGCCCTCCCTCGGTCTTAGCTCCGAGGATTTTCATCGGATGGCGAACGAGATCGATACTATCTATCATAACGGCGCTTCGATTAATTTCTTTCATGCCTACTCGGAGCTCAAGCCCTCCAATGTAAACGGCACCAGCGAAATTTTGCGGCTCGCTACGCTGGGGCCGGTTAAGCCGGTGCACTATGTTTCAACCAATGCAGTATTTCTCAGCGCTGGTGGACCCGGGCCTGAGTTAGTGGATGAGGAAACAAATCCCGATGCCATTACCGGACTCATAGTAGGTTATCGGCAATCTAAGTGGGTAGCCGAAAGACTGGTGAGAATCGCTGGCGAGCGCGGTGTTCCCGTCACTATTTACCGTCTGGCTATAATTGGCGCTCACAGTCGAACAGGTCTTGGCAACCCCGATGATCTTCTCTCACGCGTGCTGCAGGGTTCACTCCAGATAGGCGCCGTCCCCGACTTTGATCTAGACGTAGACCTTGCGCCGGTCGATTTCTTGAGCGGCGCATTGGTCTGGCTATCACGGCAGCCGGGTTCGGCGGGAAAGACATACCATCTTTTGAATCCGCAAACCGTACCCTGGAACCAAGTGGTTGATTGGCTGATCGAAACCGGAATGCCAGTAGAGCGGGTTTCCTTGAGCGACTGGCTTGCAAGATTGCATCGTACTGCCCAGAATTCAGCGGACAACGCTCTATATTCTCTGTTGCCATTCCTACGCGCAGGAGCTGCGCGCAACCTTGACGGTACCGAGGCGACTTACCCTGAGGCACGCTTCGATTGCCGTAGGACAGTGGAAGCACTGGCCGGCAGCGGTTGGGTCTGTCCCCCGCCCCGTCCCGAACAGTATCGTCTAATCCTTTCTCATCTCGCGCGAGGGAAGGAGGAATTTGCACCACTAACCCACCCGACATTTCAAAAGGGAGATGACATAAGTAACGCCACTGGACCTATTGCGTCACCGAATGCAGCCTAAGTCAAGGAACACGCTTTTGTTAGCTTGTTTGGAAACCGGGTTCGGCTTCCTAGAAGCCGTTTCTGTACCGCGGGAAAGAAGCGCTCTTAGGATGCCGGATTACTTACGCATTTTTAACATTCGTCCAAGTCACAGTTGGGAGCAATCGCGCTATTAACTCTTCTGTGGCCCACGGGAAATTCCGAGTCTCTGCATTAGTGACTGCAGAGTTGTCCTTTTCATCCCCAAATGCGCCGCGGCTCCGCGGGGCCCGTCGATCACTCCGCCCGTTTCGCGCAGCGCGCGAATAATATGTTTGCGTTGCACGCTTTCTATCGTGTCCGCGTGCGACTCCTCGGTCCCCAGTGCCAGTTCCTCTATGGGAGCATTGAGCGTCAAACCTTTGGAAAGTATGATAGACCGCTCGATGAAGTTTTCCAGTTCTCTCACGTTTCCCGGCCATCCCCAGCCCACCAGCGCATTCATGGTTTTGCTGGGGATGGTTTCGATTTGCTTATTCATGCGCCGGGCATACTTCTCGACGAAGTGGCGCACCAACAGGGGAATATCGCTCGGCCGTTCTCGCAGCGCCGGTAGGCGGATAGGAAAAACGCTGAGGCGGTAATAGAGGTCACTGCGAAACTGACCTTCGGCCATGTGAGCCGCCAGATTGCGGTTCGTAGCTGCAATCAGGCGTATGTTAACCCGGATAGTCTTGGTGCTGCCCAGCCTCTCGAATTCGCCGTCCTGCAACACGCGCAGAAGCTTCGGCTGCAGTTCCAGAGGAAGGTCCCCTACTTCGTCCAGCAATAACGTTCCCTTGTCGGCCAACTCCAGCCGCCCGATTTTCTGGTTTACCGCTCCCGTGAATGCGCCGTTTTCGTGGCCGAACAGCTCGCTTTCGAGTAACCCAGTGGGGATTGCCGCGCAATTCGTTTTGATGAAGCTCAAATCTTTGCGCGCACTCATGCGATGGACGGCGCGGGCGATCACTTCCTTGCCCGTACCGGTCTCCCCCACAATGAGTACTGCGGTATCGTGGGGGGCCACAGTCCTGGCATCTTCCAGCACGCGTTTCAGCGCGGGGCTCTCTCCTACGATTTCTTCGAAGCGGAAGTCGGAAGTCATCGCGGTAGTTTCTCCACGGTGCCAATTCTCAAGGCTCGGCGAATTCTGTCGAGTAACACATCGTCTCTGAACGGCTTTTCCAGGAGGTCCACAGCCCCAGCCTGCAGCGCCCGAGTGCGCTGCCTCTCGTCTGGGTAGGCGGTGATGAAGATAATCGGTATCTGGCTACCTGCCTGCGCCAAATGACTCTGAAGCTGCAGTCCATTCATGCGCGGCATTTGCATGTCGAGGACAAGACACGCCGTGTCGCGCACATGAGTGGAGAGCAAGAATTCGTGCGCCGACGGGAAGGCCACGACCGGAAAGCCAAACGACCGAATCAGTCTTTCCAGGGACCGGCGGACCGACTCGTCATCGTCAACAATCGAGATTGGAAACGTTTCCGACATTCCGCTGCCCAGCTGTGAATCGCAGAGGGGTTTATCTCCGTTTCTCACTCTCAGGGCGAAGCGAATTTCATTGAGCAAAGTTCCCTCACCAGATGGCTTGCGGAGAAAATCGATTGCGCCAACCGCAAGCGCGCGAGCCCGCGCTGTCTTATCGAGGGAAGAAGCAGTAATGAAGATGATCGGAATGTGGCGGCCGGCGGATGCCAAATGACTTTGCAGCTCAAGCCCACCCATGCCTGGCATGTTTGCGTCGATAATCAGGCACGCGGTGGCACCGATGCGCTTGGACCCGAGAAACTCTTCCGCCGACGCGAAGAGTTCAACCGCACAGTCTGACGACCTGAGGAGTTTCGCTAATGCGAAACGAAGCGATTCGTCGGCATCTATCACCGCGATGATGGGGATGATGGGAGTGTCTGACAACGCCAAACCCGTCTTTCAATCCAAAAGTACACAGAGAGGGGTGGGCGAATCTATTGGGCGTTCGGGCGGATAGGCTACACCTTGGAAGGCATGGGCTTTACCAAGGTTTAGGACTTTCTGGCGTGAATGCCGATTTTTTCCGCCATCCTTACCAAGTCGGCCACGGACTCGGCACCCATCTTTCGCATCAGCTGGCTGCGGTGAACCTTGACGGTAGCTTCCGTATTGCCAATCTCGGCGGCTATCTGTTTGTTGAGCAGTCCGGAGATGACCCGAGGCAGCACTTCCTGCTCGCGCGGAGTCAGCGACTCGAAGCGCTCTCGCAGGTTGGCAATTTCGGCCTCTTGTTGACGTCTGATGCGGTCCCGCTCTAACGCATGATGGATCGCGTCGAGCAGATCTTGATCGCGGAAAGGCTTGGTCAGGAATTCGACTGCGCCCGCCTTCATAGCTCGCACCGTCATTGGGATATCGCCGTGGCCAGTGATGAATATGATGGGAATGTGGATCTTGGCCTCGGTCAACCGGCGCTGGAAATCAAGGCCACTCATTCCGGGAAGCCTGACGTCCAGGATCATGCAGCAGGGCACGTCCGGCCACTGCCTCTCCAGAAATTCCCGCGCTGAGCCGAAAAGCTCGACCTGCAAACCTACGGAGCGGATCAGCCGCTGCAGGGCATTGCGGATCGATGCATCGTCATCGATGACAAACACGATACTAGGCGGCTTGGTCATCTGAGGTGTCTGCTATTGGCACAGTGAATTGGAAAATGGCCCCATACTCAGACCCCGGCGTAACCCACAAACGGCCGCCGTGAGCGTCAATAATGGAGCGGCTGATCGACAGTCCCATTCCGACCCCCTCAGGCTTGGTAGTAAAGAATGGTTCGAAGATGCGATCCACGCACTCGGGACTGAGTCCTGTTCCAGAATCTTGAACCTGTACGAGCACTCCTTCAGGATGTATTGCCGACTTGATGATCAGTTCGCGTTGGCGATCGGTGATCGTACGCACGGCCTCGATGGCGTTCATGATCAGGTTGATCAAGACCTGCTGCAACTGCACCGCGTCGCCGGGCACGAGTGGCAAATCAGTCGCGAGGTGGGTGCGCAAAAGGACACGGTATCGGGTAAACTCGTTGCGCAGGAGAAGGGTTACGTCTTGAATAATCTGGTTGATATCCAAGTCTGTGGTTCGGGAAGTTGCTTTGGCTAACAAGCCGCGTATCCGTGAAATCACTGCGCTTGCGCGCGTACCGTCGTTCACAATCTCCGCGATTGCCGCCCGTAATTCGTTGGGATGTGGAATCGCACCTTCGAGCTGGCGCAAAGAAAAGTTAGCGTTGGTGACAATCGCGGTTAGAGGCTGATTCACCTCATGCGCGATGGTGGCGGCGAGTTCCCCCATCGCAACCACGCGGGTCACGCGAGCGAGATCCTCCTGTGCCTGACGCAACTGCTCTTCCGCTCGCTTCTGCTCGGTCACGTCGATACACGAGCCGATGTAACCGGCAAAAGACCCGTCTGGATTGAATCGTGGCACCCCGATATCGGAAACCCATCGATATTCGCCGTCGTGGCGCCGGAGGCGATACTCCATTCGGAACGCCGCCCGGCGATCAAAGGCCTGAGTGTACGTATCGAGGCATCTCTGCAAATCTTCGGGTTCGACTCCCTCCGTCCAGCCATTGCCAAGCTCTTGATCGATGGATCGGCCGGTGAAGTCCAGCCAGGGCTTGTTGAAGTAGGTGCAGAGCCTGTCCGTCCCCGACATCCAGATCATCACTGGAGCGCTATCGGCCACCAGCCGAAAGCGCGCCTCACTCTCGCGTAGTTCCGCCTCTGCGCGGTTTCGCTCGGTGACGTCCCGCCCGATGCCGAGGGTCGAACCGTCGGAAAGACGTACGAATGTAGTGGCCACATCTATGACCCGCCCATCCTTTACGCTCACCTTGAGGTCGTTCCACTCGCCAGTTGACACGGCAATGAGGTCTAGAACCATTTGGCGATAGTCCGGATCCGGGAAAAACACGGCGTATATATCCAGATTTTGTCCACGTATTTCTTTCAGCGTCCAACCCATCGCACGTTCGAATTCTGGATTGACCATCTCTATGCGGCGGTCCTGCCCCCGGAAGGCGATAATCACAGGGATATTCTCGAATATCTTCTGGAAAAGCTCCTTCTGCTTTCGCAATTCGTCTTCGGCGCGCTTGCGGTCCTCGATATCAATAGCGGAGCCGTACCACTTAACGATGCTGCCCGCTTCGTCGCGTAGCGGTACTTTCCGAAGAAGCATCAGACGGTATTCTCCATCAGCTCGTCGAAATCGTGCTTCAGCTTCGAACGGAGTGCCGCTCGCTACCGAGGAGCGCCACTTGCTCACGATATCCTCGACGTCCTCGGGGTGAATTACATGGGTCCATCGCCATCCCTCAATTTTTTCCAAAGAAGCACCCACATAATCCAGCCAGCGTTTGTTGAAGAAATCAACATACCCGTCGGGACGGGCGCTATGCAGCATCGCGGGAGCCGTATCGATCACGAGCCGGAGGTGCTCTTCACTTCGCCGCACGGCATCCTCGGCCTGCTTCCGGTCTTCGATGTCGACGCTGGAGCCGTACCACTTGATGATGTTTCCCTGGTCGTCGCGAGCCGGCACTTTGTGATTGAGCATCCAGCGATACTTCCCATCGGCGCGCCGCACCCGGGCTTCAGCTTCGTAAGGTTCACCAGTGGCCAGCGACAAACGCCACTTGGCTAGGAGGCCGTCAACATCTTTAGGGTGAATTGCGGCGGTCCAGCCCCAGTCGATTATGTTGCACAGTGGAAGGCCTAAGTAATCCAGCCAGCGTTTATTGAAGAAATCCAGAGCTCCATCAGGGCGAGCGCTGTATAGGAGGGCGGGAGTTGTATCGGTCACGAGTCGGAGATGTTCTTCGCTTCGGCGTACCGACTCTTCCGCCTGCTCCCGTTCGGCGATTTCGTTTCTCAGCGACTGGTTGACCGTTTCAAGCTGCAACGTGCGCTCGGCGACGCGACGTTCCAAATCCTGATTGAGCCGCTGAATTTCGGCATTCGCCCGCTTGTCAATCGACGACGTGATGACGGCGGCAGCGATCACGATCAGGGTCACTACGATAACTCCAGAGTTGCCAATGGGGGTGACGGTCACGGCGTGGGATAGGTCTGGAGGCGGAGCCGCGACGAAGCTTGCGGCAGCCATTCCGGTGTAATGCATGGCTGAGATAGCGATTCCCATCAACGCAGCGCTGCCAACGTTGGGCCCGATAGTCGATCTTGTTTCTTTTCGCAGGCCGAATGCCACCAGCAGCGCAAGGAGAGAAAACATGATTGCAAGCAAGATCGAGCATGTCACCAGAAGAGGAGAATACCGGGTGATGGCGGGCAGTCTCATTGCGGCCATCATGATGTAGTGCAGTCCGGCAATGCCGGTACCCATGACAACGCTGCCAGTCAAGGCTTCGACTCGGCCCATCGTCCGGCGGCTCGTCACATACAGCGCAACGGCGGAGGCGAAGATGGCAGCCAAGAGTGCCGCCAGAGCGGTTGGCCAGTGATACTGGATGGGTACGGGCAAATGGAGTGCCAGCATCCCTTTCATGTGCATTTCCCAGATGCCGATGCCCATGGCAAAGGCACCGCCGCTCAACCACGCCAGGCGAACCCGACCCTGTGCGGCGGTTACCCTTCCTGCAAGGTCGAGCGCGGCGTAGGAGGCGGCGATGGCTATCAACACCGAGCGCGCCACCTCGCTGTAGTCGTAGGAACCGGCCATTATTGGGTTAGGGGAGACGAGCACAAAATCTCCTTTGCCGGGATTTCGGATTCCCGAATTTCGAGCCGCCAATGGCTCGCTAAATTGCCAACGTAGAGTTCCTAACTGAGGGCCCGCACTGCTGCGCACGAGAGTCTACATCACAACCTTGGATATAGGGAAATTGTTAACGAGTCTCGGCCCGAAATGTTGCAAATCGCAACATTCGTGCTCTTCGCCCTACCGACTCTTGACAATTGCGAATTCGAGTGTAACGTCAGGGGAACCGTGTCGTGGGGGCACAGTCTTTGCATCCGCACCGCGCACGTGGTTGGTGTTGCGAGCAGTAACACAATTCCAACCCGTCTGGGGGACGGGAGTGGCTCAGCAAAAGTGTGAGCATTCCAGAAGAGTGAAAGGCATCCTGGAGTTCGACTTTGCTCGTTCGTTGGATCCGAACGGACCGAGGTATCCATGCCGGTCTCCGTGGCAGTGTGCGAGGAGTGTGGGCACACGGAGTTATATAGCCAGATGCCTAGATCCCTGTGCGAGTGGTTAAGGCAGTGCGAGACCAAAGAGATTTGAAGGGCTTTCGGAACTCCATCTGCAACCTGCCTGATTCCAACCCGAGCAATATCTCCACATTAGTCCTAACGCCCCAGCAGCGTTGGGGCCTGGGTATAATCCTCCCATCCAAAATCGCGAACGACTAACCGGAATCTATTGGGGTCAGAAGTCGCATTCGAGGACGTCGCCGTTGATCTCCTCCAAGCCCGTTTCTGGATAATTCTCTGTCGTTCAACCAGCCACATATTGAAGATGATTCTGGGGTTGTGGCCGCGAACGCGGCATTTACTTATAGAGCTTTTTCAAGCGCCGACGAACTTGCGGAGAAAGGCTGGGTTACTGAAGCTTCGCGTATCCTGCTCTCGCTTGCTTGAGGACTGGGATGCCGACGTCAGCGTCCTTCAGAGCGTGGGAAAATCTTTGTAAGCAGCCAGTGCTCGAACGCGAGCGGCGTCTGCGTCCGCGCCGTGGGAACTTTCAAACTGGAGGACGTTCGCGCGCGCCAGTCCCAGATGGGCTAACGCACCTGTCCATTAATTCCAGACGATGCCATCGTGGTCGAGAATCTTTTGAAAACTCTCCCGCGGCCGAGGTGCCATCTCCGGCGGCGAGGTATGCCTCTCCGCGCACATATGCAGGATAGAGGCAAGAGAATTGTTCATAAATGGAATCAGCCCCAGTTCAATGGCAGAAGGGTTGTGAAATCGACTCCAGAGCGGCAGTGACATTTTTCCGGTCCAGCGCAGATTGGGCACGGACGACACGCAGCCAAAGCGTTTGCACCTGCGTGTCAAGCGGAAAACGTTGGTTCAGATCTCGCGCCATTAAGTCCGCTCGGGCCCAGTCCTTGGCCAGTGCAAATGCCAGCGCGGCCTCAACATCAACCCCTGGCTTGACGGAGCGATCTACATGCCCGAGGTTGCCTTCAGTGCCTCGGCATTGTAGCCATAAGCTGTTTCGCGTATCGCTTCATTCTCGAGCCAGATTGCAGCGGTCTCCTTGCTGTCTGCGCGCATGGCGGAATTGCCCCGAAATACGCGAAACATGCCCGTATTTCGCGATTGTGCCTACACATACCGGACTGCAGAGAACGGACTGCTCGGCAGCAAAGGCGGTCACCGTCCCGGCTTTTCTAGGGCCACATGCGCAGTCCGGTTTCAAGGAGGGCATAAGGCGAATGCAATGCGATCAGAAGCCCCGAGATTCGGCGATAGCGAGTTGACCTTTGCCAGCACCTTGGACCGGGTTTGGCACTCCCGTAGCCCATTTCTGGGCAAATGCACCACAACTGTGCGGCCTTGGCACCATGTACTGAAACTTCCGCGCCGACCTACCATCTGGGTGAGCTCGCTGCATTCCATAATCCCATCAGCAACAGACAAAACTTTACTCTAGTGGTGCGGCGATCCGACTATCATCCCCTCACGGAAGCAAATGTGGCGGCTGCGGGACGAATGCTCGATGATGGCGACGTTGAGGCTTAATGTTTGCGTACTGCTTGTTGGGTGCTTTCTGCTGCCCGCTTTCAGTCAGGTCCACGCCGAGTCTGAACCGAAAACATCGCAGCCAGGAATGGTTCACGGCATAGTGAAATCCAAAAACATGCCGATACCGGGCGCAGCCGTGAGTATCTCTTTAGGATCTCCCCCCGAACAAATCTCTGCCTGGACAGATGTCAACGGCAGCTATTCGGCGACGGTTCCGTCGTATGGTTCCTACACTGTGCGAGTTCAGATGGTAGCGTTTGCCAATAGCACTCGGCAGGCGATAATCGATGCCACTCACCTTGATGTGGAGGTAAATTTTGAATTGACTCTGCTGTCTCGTACCCGCGACGCGGCGCCTCAGCCTAGAAGGCCCGGTGGGCAAGGCGGCGCACAGCGCGGGTTTCAGAGCCTTTCTGTAATGCAAGGCATAGTTGACCAGGAAAGTGGCGGTAACGCGACGAGCGATCTGGTGCCCTCGGGTATGCCCGTACCGGGAATTACGCCAGACAGCGCAACGGAATCTATTGCCATTTCTGGCAACACCTCAAATTCGTTCAACGCCATGAGTGGCGACGAACTCCAGCAACGAATCAACGACGCTCGCCAACAGGGTGGCGGGTTCGGCTCGCCCGGTGGATTTGGAGGTCCCGGTGGTGGAGGGCTTGGCGGAGGTGGGAGGCGCGGAGGCGGTGGGCCAATGACGATCACGGGGCGGCGCGGCTTTGACATCAATCATCCCCATGGGTCGATCTACTATGGAATTGGCGATTACGCACTCAATGCCGCGCCTTACGCCCTCGCCGGCGAGCCACCTGCGAATCCAGCGTATGAGCAGAACAGCTTTGGAGGCTCGGTGGGAGGGCCGCTCAACATTCCGAAGATTTATCATGGCGGCGCCAAGACATTCTTTTTCGCAAACTACAATGGCAAGCGCGGACAGAATCCGTTCGATCAGTTCTCAACCGTGCCTACACGGCTGGAGCGCCAGGGAAATTTTTCGCAGACCACGTACACTTCAGGACCGGCAGCGGGTTTGCCAGTAACAATTTATATTCCCGCGACCAATACTCCATTTGCGAACAATACAATTACGCAGATCAATCCTATTGCAGCGGGATTGCTGCAATATATCCCGCTCTCGAATCTGGTTCCTCCTCCAGGCGACTACCAGAATTTTCAATTCGTCACTTCAGCCCATAACAGCAGCGACGATCTGAATGTGCGCATCAATCACACCTTTGGTGCAGCGCCGGTGCGAGGCCGCCGCGGCGGGGGCCGCAATACTTCGCGCAACAGTTTGACGTTTGGCCTGCACTATCACGCATCGAGTTCCACCATCACCAATCCGTTTCCTAGCGTGGGCGGCAACACTGGCGTTCGCAGTTTCGACGTGCCCATCGGCTACGTTCGCAGCATCGGCAAACTGACCAACAGTCTTCGCTTCGATTTCAATCGCAGCCGAACGAGCACACAAAATCTCTATGCGTTCAACAACGACATTGCGGGAAGTCTGGGAATCAACGGCATCTCGACCAATCCATTCGATTGGGGATTACCCAATCTTTCTTTCATGGATTTCAGCAGCCTGCAAGATACGAACCCCCAGCTTCTGCGCAACCAGACTTACACGTTTTCAGATTCCGTGATATGGGTTCATGGCAAACATAACTGGCGCTGGGGCGGCGATTTCCGGCGGGTGCAGCTGAATACTGAGACCGTCAGCAATGGGCGTGGGGCTTTCGTCTTTAGTGGAATCAATACGTCGAAAATCGTCGACGCCCAGGCTGTGACCGGAACTGGATACGACTTCGCTGATTTTCTGCTGGGTTTGCCGCAGCAGACTTCTGTGCAGTATGGCTACGACAACTATCACTTCCACGGCAACTATTGGGATTTGTACGCGCAAGATGAATGGAAGATACGCGGGAATCTCACGCTCAATCTCGGCGTTCGCTACGAATATGTGTCGCCACTCTCGGAAGAAAACAATTTGATTGCGAACCTCGCTCTTTCGCCGGGCGTACTGAATCCGGCTTTGGGCGCGCCGACCGTCGCTGTAGTCTTGCCGGGACAAGTTTCGCCGTATAGCGGCCGCTCGCCCGATAGCCTGGAGCGGCCTGACCGCAAGGCATTTGCCCCGCGCGTCGGCTTCGCGTGGAAACCACTTTCTAAAACTGTGGTGCGGGGCGGATATGGCATCAACTACAACACCGGAGCGTATCAGGGCATCGTGCAGCAGTTAGCTTTTCAGCCTCCGTTTTCGACCGCCGA
>CAYOVU010000021.1:0-17786 GCA_964407505.1 uncultured Acidobacteriaceae bacterium
CGGAAGCCGGTACCCGGTGTAATTGAAATCGCAATTTGCTCCCCCTGACGTCGTACAAATGTCTCCGGGGATCAAATCGATCGGAGCGATGCCATCAGGATTGGGCATTTGCGCTGGAGGAACGTGATCATAGGTTCCTCCCGCTTCGTCGTAGGTAAGAATGAACACCGAGTCACCCCAGGACTGGCTGTTCATAAACCCATCGATCAGACTCTGTACGTAAGCGGCGCCGGTTTGTATATCCGTGCCACTGCTGGGATGTTCGTCGCGCCCAGACTCATATCCAGGCTCGATAAATGATACGGAGGGGAGAGTTCCGGCTTGCGCATCGCTCAGAAACTGCGCCCCCGACACGACATTTGCAGGCAGCGTGTTCGGCGGGGCATAAGACTTAAACTGCGTGAGGTAAGTGCAGTATCCCGTCGATGCGGCTGAAGGATTCGTACTGGAATTTGCTGCGGAACGCGATCCTCCTAATGACCTACTATCTCCTGTTACGCCGTCCGGGCACGTATCGTCGGTCGCGTAGATTTTCCACGAAACTCCCGCGGTATTGAGCGCGTCGAAGATGGTTTGAGCGGTGAGCGGCGCATTATCCGAAGCGTCCGTGCCCGGCGGATACGCATAACCTTGCGACGTCGCGGCGAAAAGATACATGCGGTTGACTTGCGTACGGTCCATCGCAGGAGAAAACCAGCGATCGGATGTAGCGAAATTCGACGCCATATAATAGTAGTAATTCAAATCCGTCCAGTCGTAGTAGCCTATGGCGCGGAGACCTTGAGTGTCGCTGTAAGGCGGGTTCGCGCCTCCAGAATTCTCATCGATCGCATACTTCGCAGCGTTATAAACAAAACCGTTCATCAGCGGAGTACCGGAAGTTGGATCCTGCAAATTCCAGTCTTCGTGGCTCTCATCCCAGGAGGGGCTCAGGTTTTCCATACATTCTGTTCCCAGGTGGAAGGCGGAAACGGTGACGGTCCCGGGAGTAGTTGTCCCGTTGTAAGCCGGATTCGAGGCGTTCGCCGGCAGTCCATCGAATTGCTGCGAAGGAAAACCGTTCGCCGCCCAATACGCCGTCAACTGCCCGAAGTAAGTATCGAGAGAGCGATTCTCCTGCGTCATGACAATAATGTGATTCACCGACTGAATATTCCCGGAACCGCTCCTCAGCCCCTGGCAACCGCACAGCGCAAGCGACAAGGCTGCCGTCGATGCGACGGAAATCCTGCAAAACTTTTTTATTGAATACAATTCGATGCACCCCGCGACGTGAGTGACACTGAAAGGCGTAGTTTAGGATGACTTTCATCGCCGAAATGTTGGCTTAGATTTTGCAAGCACTCCATTCGTCTCGCGGCCTAATTGACTGAAATGATTAGGGCCCGATTCGTTTTTGTCCCACAAATTTCGGCGGCTCGAACAACGGCTCGTAGGTCGTAGCACTTAGGTTCTTAGACGAATGTTATCTTCCACTCTTCGCGCTTCAACCGTAAGCTGACCCCGTCCCAGATAGATCAAGTTTAGAAAGATCAGCCGGTAACGAGGAAATTTATAGGCGGGCGCGCCTTCTTCGTTGTGGCCACAGCTCGTGCACGATCCTCAACGCCCCCTGAGGACTAATGCTTCGTTTACCCCTTGCTGCAGTTCTGCTCCTGGCGATATCGACCGTGTGTTCGGCCACTTCGTCTTACATTGTTCCGACGACAACGCTCAGCGCTCAAACCGGCAACAACACGAGTGCTGCCAATAGTTTTACGAACCAGTCGAATGGAAACCGCGGCGCCGGGAACGTCAGCAAGGTTGACGTTCATACACTGCTTTATTCCGGCGCAACGACGAAGGTCTATGCCCACCTTATGCTATGGTTCGGCGGGTCAAATCACATGAATGTCGGCTACAGCTCGACAGACCCCGCACAAGTCAAAAGCCAGATCACCGACATGATCAGCCGCGGCATCGACGGCGTCATCATTGATTGGTATGGGCCAAACAATGCAATGGATCAGGCTACGCAACTTGTCATGGCCGAGGCTGAGAATCACCCCGGTTTCACCTTTGCCATCATGATCGATCAGGGGGCCATCGAGTGGGATTCCTGCTCAGGCTGCTCTCCTCTACAGGCGTTGATCAGTCAGCTTCAATACATTGAGCACACGTATTTTCCCTCGCCCGCGTATATGACCAGCCAGGGACAGCCGGTGGTCACAAACTTCAACATCGATCTCTCTTATTCGGTCGATTGGAACGCGGTAAATGCTGTGCTAAGCACGCATCCGCTCTTTCTCTTTCAGAACAACAACGGATTCAGCCATACCCTCAGCGGCGGCAGCTATTCCTGGGTCATGCCAACTACCACCGATTATGGAATGGGTTATCTCTCCAGTTTCTACGATGCGGGAATGTCGTTTCCCTCCGAGCAGACGGTAGGAGCGGCATACAAAGGATTCAACGATACTCTCGCCTCATGGGGATCGAACCGCATCATGAAACAGCAATGCGGCCAGACCTGGCTGCAAACATTTTCCGAGATTAATGGGCTTTATAACTCTGGAAAACCATTGCCTGACTTGCAGCTGGTGACGTGGAATGATTACGAAGAAGCCACGGAGATCGAGTCTGGAATCGATAACTGTCTAACGCTTTCCGCTTCGGTTGCAACGAATTCTCTGCAATGGACGATCAACGGGAATGAGAATACGGTCGACCATTATTCCGTATACATCAGCTCCGACGGTGAGAACCTGATGTCTTTGACGGATTCAGCGACCGGAATTCACTCGCTGAATTTATGTGGCTTCGCGATCCCGGCCGGAAACTATCAGTTGTTCGTACAGGCAGTGGGTAAGCCCAACTTGGCAAATCAGATCACGAGCGCGGTCGATTACACTCCGTCTTGCACTGCCAGCGGAGGGCCGCCTGCGCCACCGCCTCCGCCGCCTGCGCCATCACTATCTTTTTCGGCGTCCCCTGCGTCCCTCACGATTCTCGCAGGACAAACAGGAACATTGACCGTCTCTGCTGGATCGCAATCGGGCGCGTTCAACAATTCCATCGCTCTTTCCTGCGGCGGTTTGCCGAGCACTTTGAACTGTTCGTTCTCCCCGAGCACGATCACTCCTGGCGCGGGCACTGCTACTTCCGTTCTTACCATTTCCGCTGCTTCCGTTGTGGGGAGAGACTTGCCTCAACCGAGCAAGGCGCCAATTTATGCTGGCTGGCTGTTACCCGTCGGAGTTGCCGGCCTTGCCTTCATTGGAAAGGTTCCTTACCAGCGCAGCTCGCGAGTTCTCGCTCTTGTCGCGCTGCTCGGCATCGGAATGGTTAGCGTTTCCTGTGGCGGAAACAAGATGGGGACGCCCCAAAGCACTGCCGTTGCGGTGCCCGTTTCCACCAACTACTCTGTTACCATTCAAGGGAACACCAGTTCGAGTCAACTCTCCACCACCGTTAACGTCGTCGTTCAATAGACGCAGACGCGCGTTTCGATAACTCGCAGTCCCATGATTGGCTGACCTATAAATCCATCCACTCGATTTCCTCGTCATCAGCCTGAGCAGGAACGCCTTCGATGGAATCCACTTCGGCAGCCTTCGGAATCTTGTCACCTGTCGCAGCGCATCGGTTCTTTGCGCCAGCTCAAAATGGCGCAGGTACTTTTGCACGATGGTTGGCATTGTCATGCGAAGAGCGGTCGAGAAATTCTGAACTCCCATGGCAAGCTGCTTTTCCGGATTTGTCAGGAAGTTGATCAAGCACTCCGCCAGGTCGGGCGCGCTTCCAGGTTTGTAGAACTCCATGGCGAGTTCTTCCCCGTCACCCATTTGACGAAAATCCGGAAGATCGGCGCATACAATCGGTACTCCGTACGCGCATGCCAGGTGCGCAACACCGCTGCAGCCCGTCGATGAAGAATAGGGCATAACCGCGACGGAGGCTTGCTGGAAAAGACCGGGTATCAGGTCTTCATGTACATATCCGGTGAACTCAATCGCGGGATTCCCTGCGCAATTCTCCTTCACCGATTCCACATACCCCGCAGCCTGAGGATGATCTCCGCCGGCGATGACCAGCTTGGTATTCGGAAGGGCCTCAGCCACAATTTTGAAAGAATCGAGCAGGAGCTCGAGTCGCTTGTAGGTTCCCCATTTGCCGAAAGCCAGAATCCGATGCTCCGGATTTCCCCGCCGGGAAAAATCCGGGTACTCGGGTTTCCGCGTCAGAACACCGTGAGATCGCAGATGAACATTGTCACGGCCATATTTTTCATAAAGGATCTTGCGATACCCCGGCATGAGAACGGAAACGGAATTCGACAGCAGGAGAATTCTGGTGGCAAGTGAACCAGCCAAACGGTACGTGCGAGGATGCTTAACCCCCGCGTCCTTCAAATCAACCGTGTCCATCAGATGGTGCAAAGTGACGTGCGTATAGCGGCCGCTCAAGCGCGCCATGAGCGGCGTGAGCAGGCCTAAGAAAGCATTCAGCGGGTTGCGTCCGAATGTGCTGAACAGCAGATTGAACCACACAACATCGGGCTTACATTGATTGAGCGCGTTGAGAAGCCGAATCGAACTCAAGGGATCGTCAAATGACCAGCAACGTTGAACCGAGAAGCCTTCAAGTTCTGGCTGATCGGTGGCGACGTGGTCTGCAAGAATCGTCAGGCTAATGAAAGGATTGCGGCGCAACTCTTCTGCAAGGTGCAGTCCATACTCACTTAGTCCTCCCTGGCTGGGGGGGAAAGTGCTGACCAGACAAATCTTCATTCTTTCTCCGGGCTCCGGATTGCGATCGCTTCAGATTCGATGTCTTGGCCGCACCAGATGTTGGCTCTCCAATGAAGCGGAAGGATCGTCTTTTCAAGAAGATCGTATGCAGAAAATAGTCTGGTGGTTAAAGCGACACGGTCAGCTGTGCAAACCGCTGGTCGGGCGCAGAAAATGTCTGTAGGAACGACTCTCGGACTTTCGTCTCCGCTTCTTTGATCGGCATCGACTCAATGATTGTGATTTCGCCCGAGAGAGAACTCAGGGTTAGGTAGGCCTCACGGTTCCTGCGCAGAAACTCCAATGGATATTCCGGTTTCCGTGCCAGCGCCGCGACTGGATCAGCATCGATGACGTATGACACATCTGGCGTAGGCGCCAGCTTGAGGAGAAACCGGATGAACATCCTCGATAGCAACGACTTAAGCGGCAGATTCGCCAGCTCGTCATAAATATAGCGATCGAAGATCACTACATCGGCGTCGCTGCTTCTTGTCCCACGAATCTTAAGCCGCACATTCAGGACATCCAGGAAATAAAAGAATATCCGCACCGCGTTAAGAGGCCAAGAACTGACGTTCTTGTCGCGCCGGTTTAAAGGCTTTTCCGGGCTTCCAACCCCACGATCACCCTTGAACGCCGCGTGGCTCATAAACTCGCGGAATTTCTGGAGAACCACAACGTCATCCCAGAACGTCAATACCTTTACGCGCAGACCAGCTTGGAGGAGCCACGTCTCAAGGGCATGAATTTGGGTGCTCTTCCCTGCCCCATCGATTCCCGAAAAACTCACAATTTTCACGTTAGGTCCGCTGCGATACCGTCTGAATTTTCGATCCCACGGTCGAAAATTTAATGAGCTCCTGGCGGCTTACTTGAAGTCGCTTCGGTCAGCGCGACCACCGATCCCACGGCCACTCCTGCTCCCACAATCGCTCCGACCCTGATCACGATAGTGCGAACTCGATGCTGTCTGGCTGGCGCTATCGCCACGCCCGCCGGTTGAGATGCCGCGACTCCGGTTGTATGAGGAGCCTCCGCCGCAGCTGTGCCAACTGGCTTCTGCGCGTCGGGCGCAGAATTCTGGTTAGGCTGAGTCGAATTTGACTGGGATTGCGGTGAGTCAGGCTGGGATGACTGATTCCGCGCGAGCATGGGTCCTGAATATCCAATGCTTTGTCTTTCCTGGCTCGCCGTGGGGATAAGATTCTCCGACTTCGAAGAAGTCACTCCGGGACTATCCGGGAGTGCGTCGTCGTTTGCTTGTTCCGTGGTTAAGGTTCGTACCGGTTCGATCGTATTCGCCGCGACCTGCACATTCTTCTCCGGATTAGCGGGCTGCTGTGCGCTAATCGGCAACACCGCTCCCGCTAACCCAGAGACCAGCAACCCGTACACGACCGCGCACACTAAGCTGTTCCGTGTTCCCACTGTCCGCCTCCGGCATACCGATGAACGATTAGCTGGCCGTTTTTAGTTCGCCCAGTCCATATCCACTGGAATACCAAGGCAACGTCTGTGCGAGCTCAGGCGCTGTAGTGGCATGGAAACTGCGCGCTGCTTCGTCGGCGGTCTCGAACACTTCGAATAACCGGTCGACACGCATAAGCTCCAGAATTGCCGCGGAGGAGGACGAGAGCGCAGCCAGCTTCAGATCTCCGTCTCGTTTCATCGCCTCTTCCATGCACTCCAGCAGCACTTCAATCCCGGCGCTATCAATGTGTTGCATCTGAGAGCAATCTAGAACCACCCGGGGACGATCGTTTTCCAGTAACGGTTTCATTTCCTCCAGAAATGTCCTCCCTTCTTTATGGTTCAGTTTTTCCGGTAGCTCCATCACGATCACGGGACCCCTGGTGTACATATCATTCACCCCTGAATAGGATTTGTTCCCAGCTGCCATGGTTCTGGCGTTGAAAGTTTTTCTTCCTGCAGATCAGCGACAACAACTTGCTGCTCTTCCTCTGGATGTACCGTGCTTCGCGGCTGTTTTCGGATCGAACTGGTAGACCGCATCACACCCGGATCGGATATCTCGATCACCACATCGCGTTCCAAGTTCAGCAGTTTGTTTCCGTTTACTACCGCATGGCAGACATCCACAGAAATTCCGATGCGCGTGTCAGATAGGATCGAGCTGTCTTCGATCACCGTTCCGCAGTCAACGTAACAGTCTTTCTCAACGCTACTGCAGCGCGTAATCACCGTGTCCTGCCGGACCTTCGATCCCCGCCCGATATACGCCGGCGCTACAAGTCGCGCCCGCCGATGAATTTGCGCTCCTTCATCGACCCAAATCCCAGGCTTGACTTCCGTCCCTGCGGGGCGCAGCGTGCAGCGCCCGCTGAGCGCATCTGTAACTACACGGCGTAGGTCCCGTGGGTGAGTCAGCCGGCTCACATATTCCCGAATAAAGTACGAACTGCCGGCGCCTTCCCCGCGCGTGAGAAAGCTTTCGATATCCATCTCTTGAGCCTTCGCACAATCGACGATCCCTAATCCCAGGGGGCCGTCACGATCGACGGCTTTCGTGGCCTTCTGCCGGGACTCACGATGGAAACAAAACAAATCAAATAGATCAGTTTCCGCATATACGTTGGCGGAAATGACGAAGGTGTGCTCGATGCCGCTCCGCGAGAACTCTCTTATTTCCTGTCCGATTGCCGAGCCGACATCGCTCACACTCTTAAACTTCACACTGTCAAATGCACTTCTCGTCGGCTGCACCGTATAAGCCCCTGCGTCGGACATCAGCACTCTGACAACGTCTACATTTGCGCGCACAAATCGCTCGATGGTGCGCTCCAACATGGAACGCCCCATAATCTCTACGCATGCAAGCGGTTCGCCTACTCCAGCTTCTTGCTTAGTTTTCGTGTCTGGCAGAGCTGCCGGATAAGAATCCGCTGTCTCTGCTTCCATCACTACAATGGCCGCTAACCCCACAACTTTGTCCTCTCTGATTTCATACGTGTCATTTTGCCCACATTCAGCTCCGGCCCAATTTTTTTCTACACCGCGTTGACAGTCGAGCCGATCATGGTTTCATCAGAAGAGGGAAATTCAGCGACCGGGTTAGCTGTGGATCGCCGTAAGACCCTCCGCTTGGGAAACAGTAAGTCACGCATCTTCATCTTGGCCTTGTGGAGTTGCGATTTCGAATTGCCGACTGAGCAATCAAGAATCTTTGCGATCTCGTGATGCTGAAATCCTTGGACCTCATGTAGAGAAAAGATCTGCCGACATCCTTCAGGCAATTCCTGCAGGGCGCGGCGCAACGCTATACGGTCGATCGCGCCACTGAGGTTCGGATCCGCTTTGCCGACGTCGCGCCGCAGAGAAGGAGAATCCGCCGATACGGGCTCATCGAGAGACAGGACTGGAGGCGACTTGCGACGGCGCAACTTCATCAGCACGGTGTTCACGGCAACGCGATAGAGCCAGGTAGAAAAAGCGGAGTCGCCACGGAAGGAGCCGATGCTACGGAACACCTGGAGGAAAGCCTCTTGTGTCAAATCCTCTGCGTCCGCCGTATCTTTAGTCATGAGAAGACACACTGAAAAAACGCGCTTCTTGTGAGCCTGGAAGAGCGTAGCAAAAGCTTCTTCGTCGCCTTGCTGTGCACGCTGTACAAGGGTCCGTTCTGGGGATTCAGTGCGGTTGGTTACTTCGCCGGCCGGAATCATGTTGGCTGCTGTCGCGGAAATCACACAAGTGGCCACTGGAGTCTCCTTAAAGTCAAACTAGAGTGCTATCCAATTCGGTAACTGGGAGCTTCAACTTCCAAAATGAGATTAGCGATTTGGCATCGCGCCGCACATCAGGATGCCCCTGTAATTGACTCCGAGACTTGCTGTACAACTCTTAGAGTTAACTTATGAGGTCTAAATCTTTGAGGCTGCAGGCGAAACTTTTTGCGCAGATGAGTGTTAGAGCGCTTCTCCCTTGCACCCAAGCAAAGAGCTGATCGCCGATCCCAAAAGAAACCGCCACCCGAAAAGGCGTGGCGGTCATTCGTATGCCAAAATAATGGGAGATCGAACCAAATCTCGAATCAAAACAATCGTTATCTCAAGTCCCAACGCTAATAGAGCTTGAATCCAACTTCAACACTGATCTGCACGTTGACCGGACGGCCATCTTTCAATGCGGGCTTGAAGCGCCATTGCTTGACGGCTTCAACGGCCCGAGCATCAAGGCCAAACCCCAGGCCGCGAACGACGCGAATGTCGCGAGGATTTCCATTCTCGTCAACGATCAGCGCAAGCACGCACACTCCTTGAGTCTTAGCATTACGAGCCTCTTCGGTATATTCCGGATCCGGTGTTGCTACCGCCTCAGGAGCGGAAATTCCTCCGCCCACCTTGAATACGCCTCCGCCAATGCCGCCTCCGCTGCCCGAACCTACACCCGGTCCGCGACCAACGCCCACTCCGCTACCCGATCCAGATCCAATGCCACCACCCGAACCGGTTCCATTCGAGGGAGGAGCGGATGGCATCGGTAGAGCTGAAGGATTGCCTAGATTGAGCATGTGATTTTGCGCCAGGTGAACTTGCGGGGGCACAACTACCGTCGGCTCCACCGCAAGCTTTGGATGTTGGTTATGAATAACAATCTGAGGAGGCGTAACCTGCTCCATTGCAAGTTTTGGCAGTCTTCCCTTCGGAGCAGGCAACGGGTCATGTTCACCGCCGCCTCCGCCGCCACTCGCGATTTTCTTCGCAACAGGGAGGGCATAAGAGTCCGGAGACGGGGCGATCAGCGTTACAGTCTCGTGCGGCTGAACGCGCTGCACCACCTGATGACCGAACGTTGCAGTGCCCAGGATAAGCGCCAGAAGAATAACGTGAACGGCGGCAGAGCCAGCCAGACCATTAGATCGATAGTTGTTGAACTGTCCCCAGATCGCTTCCGGTCCCTCTGCTTTGAACCGTGGCTGTGGTCTCGGTTGCGCTGGCCGCGCCGGCAGCGCACCAACCGCGTACCGCCGGTCGAGCACCGCTGCAGAAGACGCGGAAGAACCTGGGAAGAATGTATTTGCCCCGTGGCGAGAACTCTGATTGCTGGACATTGGCGCTCCTGGCTCCTAAATAAACTTCACTAAGCAAGGGAAACAAATGAGAAATAGTGGGACCGCATTCCCACTATTTCTCCTCACGAATGCTCGGACACGAAACAGCTTTGAGGATCGCGGACTCACAACCGACCGGCCAGAACTAAAACGAGTAACACTACAACCACCAGACCCAGTCCGCCGCTGGGGTAATATCCCCATCCCCGGCTGTACGGCCAAGTCGGTAGAGCTCCCAGCAGTAACAGCACAAGAACGATGAGCAGAATCGTCGACATGGAAAGCCTCCTGTTCTTTTGTTTAGACTTGGCCCGGCTCTCAAGAACCAGGCCGTCACAAACTTCCAAAACTTTAAACTTCAGCGGCTGCTGGCTTCCGGAGTTCCGGCCGAGGGTTTCAATTCACCGTGTTCGGCCCTTGCCTGTCCCGAATATTTCCTTACAACAGCCAGAAACGGCTTGCTCGACTCGCGAGCGTGGACTTTCCCCGCCAGGATGTCGCTGAACGGCAAGAATTTTCCGTATAGAATTCTGGTTTCGTCCTTGTCCTGTGTCACCGCTGTGCCGTTCAAATCGATTCCTGCAAAGAGTCCGCGAGCGCGGGAGTAGGTCAGCAATTCGGCTCGCATCTTCCAGTCAGTGTCGGCGCCAGTGTCACGTCCCACAGGCCCTGCAGCCGCAGAGGCGTCGGCACCAATCTTGAACTTGCTGGACAGCAGATGTTGCATCCCCTGGTCATTCATCACGACCATTACGATGTCAACTGCTTGGCCACCGAGCTGCAATCCCCAGCTTCCGCCGGTGATTGTGATGGGCGCCGGTGCGCTCCACATTCCACCTTCCGTGCGGCATGTGGCCACGCCCTTGCCATGGCTGCCGCCGATACCGACCGCAATCTTCACCATCGAAGGAATCACCGCGATGCACTTTGCATCGCTCATCACCTTGTCTGGAATGGCTTTATCCGGGGTGTCCATAATCTCAGTCAAAACCTTGGCAGAGGCATCAAGACGTTTGTCGATATCCGATGCATCCTTATCATCGGCAGACCAAGCCACGTTGCCGAAAAGCAATAGACCAGCGCCGAGCACTGCGAGAAATCTCGGTAATGCAGAATTAATTCTTGTCATAAGCCGACCTCTTTTTCTTCCATGCTCGAAGCGAGCAATTGTTTGAATTCCCTTGCGGATCAAAGCTAACTTTTCCCTCGTCCCGGTGCTATCCGGTTCACGCTGTAAAGTGGGCAAGGGTATACATGGGGAGGGAGGTCATACGTTGGAGGTTTGATGTCCTGCTAAGGTCGAAAAGAGCAGCGAATACAGTTTTTTAGGTATTGATGGCAGATATTTCAGCAACAGATATGCAGCTTCATGGTACGAGAAGTGAAAGAAAGTTCATGGTCTTCCAATCTCTCTAACTTACGCATCTTCCATGACGGCGTTTTGCTCGCGCAGCACGGAAGTACAGGGAATCATCAGTTCGACAAGGGTTCCGGGGTCGGCATTCGTCAACCGTAACTCTGCGCCAAATTCTTTAGCACGTTGTTTCATACCACCGATGCCCACACCAACACTATCCGGTTGCAGTTCAACAATTTTCTTGCCGATTCCCTTTCCATCGTCTCGCACCGCGACTACGATCAACTCTTCCTTCCGAGTCAGGGTAATCCAGACTTTTTGGGCCTCAGAGTGACGAAAGACATTCGTTAGGGCCTCTTGCACAATTCGGAAGACCGCAGTCTCCACCTCTGTCGAGAGCCTTGGAAACTCTGCTGCCCGAACATCGAAAGAGATTTCAACGCCACTTCGTTTCTTGAGCCCATCCACGTACCAGGCAAGCGCCGAGAGCAAGCCAACCTCATCGAGCAACGGCGGATGCAACAGGTGAGACATGGTGCGGACCTGCTGAATAGCGCGATCGACAATGCCGCTGGCCTGAGTCCATGCTGGATCCGTCGCGGCGGCCGATTTCTGCACTACCATTCTGTCCAGCACCATCTTCGCCACAGCAAGTTCTTGCCCTAACCCGTCATGCAAATCGCGTGCGAGGCGGCGGCGCTCTTCATCCTGCATCGTCATGAGGCGAATGGAAAGCCTGCGCAATTCGTCCGTCCTCCGATCTACCTTTTTCTCAAGTTCAGCGGCATTGTCGCGGATCGATTGTTCCAGCACCTTGCTGTCATGAATGTCGGAACAGGTGCCATACCACTTGACGATCTTTCCTTCATCACCGCGAATCGGAACTGCGCGTGCCCGGAACCAGCGGAAAGTTTGGTCTGCGGACTTCAAACGATATTCGGTTTCGTAATTTGTCCCGGACTCAACACAGCGCATCCAGTGTGCCATGGCCTGATCCTTGTCCTCGGGATGCACATAGTCAAGCCAGCCAAAGCCGTTCGCGGAGCCGGGAGGAGCGCCGGTGTAGTCGTAAAATCGATCGCTGATGTAGTCTCGAGAACCGTCGTTCTGGCGGCTGAAAATGATGTCGGGCGCGGTATGCACGATAGCGTCGAGTTCCTGATTTTTGCGCACCAACTCCGTGTTCAGCTTCAACAGCATTTCCGCCTTGGTAGCTAGTTCCTCGGTACGCTCGGAGACACGGTCTTCCAGCTCATGATTCAGGGTTTCGAGCTGTCGCGTCTTGCGATGCAACTCGGCGAATACTCTCACCTTCGCGCGGAGAACCTCTGCAACCACCGGAACCGAAATATAATCCACTGCGCCGTGTTCGTAGCCCCTGAGCTGATCGAGATCGCTGAGGTGCACAGCGGAAACAAAGATGATCGCGGTCCTCTGAAATCGCGGATGCTGCCGGATCATGGCAGCCAGTTGAAAACCATCGAGCTCGGGCATGCTCACATCCATGAGCACGACCGCAACGTCCGTCTTGAGTAGAGTTTCGAGGGCTTCCTTCGCTGAACTGGCTTTGATCAGGTTCTCGCCGAGTTCCCCCAGCATGACTTCGTAGCTGAGCAGCTTGGCCGGCTGATCATCGACCATCAGAATGTTTACCTTTTCGTTCGTGCCCATCATTATCTCCAAGCACTTCTCCGGGCCACGTGCATGCTGCCGTGGGCAACTCCTACCGGTGAAGCCACATGCGCAACGACGAGAGCAGTTGCTCAGTATTGACCGGCTTGGCCAGATACTCGGACGCGCCCGCCTCCAGACATTTCTCACGATCCCCCTTCATCGCTTTGGCGGTGAGGGCAATGATCGGCAGACGTCTGAACAAAGCGTTCTGCCGTATCACCTGCATTGTTTCGTATCCATCCATCTCCGGCATCATGATGTCCATCAGCACGATGGCAATGTCGGGCGCCGATTCCAGCTTGGCGATCGCCTCCCGTCCGGTTCCCGCGGTGATCACCGTCATGCCGCGGCGCTCGATCACGCTGCTGAGCGCGAAGATATTGCGCACGTCATCGTCGACCACCAGCACCTTCTTCCCGACCAAGGCATCGTCCGAATGGTGCAGGCGATCGAGCAGCCTCTGTTTTTCGACGGGAAGATCTGCGACTACACGGTGCAAGAACAGCGCAGTTTCATCCAGCAGGCGTTCGGGTGATTCCACACCCTTTACCACGACGCTACGCGCCAGCAAATGCAGCCGCGCATCTTCCTCCGGCGAGAGCTCTTTGCCGGTAAACACAACGACCGGCAGATCGGCGAGTGACGGAGTATCACGGAAGCGTTCCAATACATCGAAACCCGATATATCCGGCAACCGCAGGTCGAGCACTACGCAGTCGAAAACCTGCTCGTTCACAATCTGAATCGCCTCCGCGCCGGTAGCCGCAACAGTGACGTCGATATCGTCATAACCCAGCAGTTCCTTAATGCTGAGCTGCTCGGCCGGATTATCCTCCACCACCAGCAACCGCTTGCGCCGTGGAGCAGAATATTCCTTGATGCGCGCCAATGCTGCTTCTAAACCCTCCGGCGTGGTCGGTTTTGTAACGAATGCAAAGGCACCGCGAGCTAGGCCATGCTGCCGGTCTTCATCGAGCGTGAGCATTTGAACTGGAATATGCCGCGTGGCCGGAGCTTGTTTTAAGTGGTTGAGCACAGTCCAGCCCAACATATCCGGCAGAAAAACATCGAGCGACACTGCCGTAGGATGATATTCCTGCGCTAGCGCGAGCGCCTCCGCACCGCGTGTAGCCACAAGAACTTTGAAGCCCTTGTCGCGCGCGAGATCGCGCAACACCCGCGCGTAATGTGCGTCGTCCTCGACAATCATAAGGACAGCATCGTCAGTCTGCAGACCGTCGCGGTCATCGGCAATCTTCTCGACCGCATGCTCTGCCACACCGGCCACCGACAACTGCGCTGGCCTGATGGAGGACCGGAATCCCGCCTCAGCCGCAGCGGCACCCGTTGAAGGACCCACATAGGTTTGCGGTAGGTAAAACGTGAACGTGCTGCCGCGCCCGGGCGCACTGCGCAGCTGAATCTCTCCACCGAGCAAGCTGGCCAGTTCGCGGCTGATTGCAAGCCCCAAGCCTGTTCCGCCGTATTTGCGGCTCGTGCCGGCGTCTGCCTGCTGGAAAGCCTCGAAGATGATTCGCTGTTTCTCGAACGGGATGCCAATGCCGGTATCGGAAACCTCGAACGAAACCACCGCAGCAGCCTTGCTCAGAATCGGGTGTCCTTCGGTCCAACCACTCTTGGCCGCAGAAACAGATAAGCGCACGCCGCCGACTTCAGTGAACTTAAACGCATTCGACAGCAGATTCTTCAGCACCTGCTGCAATCGCTTCGAATCGGTGACAACACTGCGCGCAAGATGCGGATCGGCCTGCACCTCGAAGCTGAGGCGCCGATTTTCCGCTTCATGCCGGAAGGGCCGTTCCACCGCATCTAGCAAGCTGGCAAAGAAGACTTCCTCCGCCTCAACTGAAACGGTTCCAGATTCGATTTTCGAGAGGTCGAGAATGTCTGTGATCAGGTTCAACAAGTCCGTCCCGGCGCCGTGAATCGTACGCGAGAACTCAACTTGTTTCGGAGTCAGGTTGCCATCCGGGTTATCGCTGAGCTGTTGACCGAGCACCAAAATGCTGTTGAGCGGGGTCCGCAACTCATGAGACATGTTGGCCAGGAATTCTGACTTGTATTTCGAAGTCAGAGCTAACTCCTTGGCCTTCTCTTCGAGAGCGCGACGAGCCTGCTCGATTTCCTGGTTCTTGCGTTCGACTTCAACGTTCTGTTCGGCGAGTTGCTGCGCTTTTTGCGCCAACTGCTCGTTCGTCTGCTGCAATTCTTTCTGCTGCACCTGAAGTTCGGTCGCCAATTGCTGCGACTGCTTCAGCAATCCTTCGGTCTGCATCGTAGCTTCAATACTGTTCAGTACGATGCCGATACTGGCCGTCAGTTGCTCCAAGAACGCAAGCTGGGAAGTGGTGAAACTGCTCAACGAAGCCAACTCGATGACGGCCTTAACCCGGTCTTCGAACAGCACCGGCAGCACGATCACATTTCGCGGAACCGCTTCAAACAAACCGGAGCGAATTGCAATCGTGTTTGGCGGCAAATCGGCGATCAGCATCCTGCGCTTCTCCGAGGCGCATTGTCCAACCAATCCTTCTCCGAGCTTCAACCGCCGCAGATGTCCATCTTCGCCATCGCCGGCGAAGGCTGAGAGCAACACCATCTCCGCCGATTCCTCGGAACCCATCTGGTAGATCACGCCTTGTTGAGCGTTAACCAGGGGCGTAAGTTCCGAAAGAAGCATGCGGCCCACAGTCGCAAGGTCGCGCTGGCCCTGCAACATTCCGGTGAAACGCGCCAGGTTCGTCTTCAGCCAGTCCTGCTCCGTATTCCGGTCAGTAGTCAAACGGAGGTTGTCGATCATCGTGTTCAGGTTGTCTTTCAAGTCAGCGACTTCGCCGCTAGCTTCTACCTGAATCGAACGCGTCAGATCGCCCTTGGTGACGGCAGTCGCAACCTCAGCGATGGCCCGCACCTGGTTGGTCAAGTTATCGGCCAGCAGGTTGACGTTTCCGGTGAGATCTTTCCAGGTGCCGGCAGCGCCGGGAACGTTCGCCTGGCCTCCGAGCCTGCCTTCTACACCTACTTCGCGCGCAACGGTCGTGACCTGATCGGCAAATGTCGCGAGCGTATCGGTCATGTTGTTGATGGTTTCCGCCAGAGCCGCGACTTCGCCTTTGGCATTCACCGTCAATTTCTGAGTGAGTTCGCCGTTCGCAACGGCAGTCACGACTTTGACGATACCGCGCACCTGTTCCGTCAGGTTGGCGGCCATCACGTTCACGTTGTCGGTAAGATCCTTCCACGTTCCCGCGACGCCGGGCACCTGCGCCTGCCCGCCCAGCTTGCCTTCTGTTCCCACTTCGCGTGCCACGCGCGTTACTTCGGCGGCGAAGGCATTGAGCTGATCGACCATCGTGTTGATGGTGTTCTTGAGTTCGAGAATTTCTCCTTTCACGTCGACCGTAATCTTGCGCGACAAATCGCCGCGCGCCACAGCCGTGGTTACTTCAGCGATGTTTCGGACTTGACCGGTCAAATTTCCGGCCATGGCGTTCACGGAATCGGTCAAATCTTTCCAGGTACCAGCTACACCGGAGACGTTTGCCTGCCCACCGAGACGCCCTTCGCTACCCACTTCGCGCGCCACGCGCGTCACTTCCGCGGCGAACGAGCGCAACTGTTCTACCATTGTGTTCAGCGTTTCTTTCAACTGCAGAATTTCGCCGCGCACGTCTACCGTAATTTTTTTCGAAAGATCACCGTTCGCAATGGCCGTCGCCACCTCAGCGATGTTACGTACCTGGCCGGTAAGGTTGCTGGCCATGAAGTTCACGTTATCCGTGAGATCTTTCCACGTGCCAGCGACGCCCGGCACTTGCGCCTGTCCGCCGAGTTTTCCATCGGTACCCACTTCGCGCGCCACACGCGTCACCTCGCCAGCGAACGCGTTGAGCTGGTCCACCATCGTGTTGATGGTGTTCTTGAGTTCGAGAATTTCACCTTTCACATCGACCGTAATCTTGCGTGACAAGTCGCCACGAGCCACGGCAGTGGTCACTTCGGCAATGTTTCGCACCTGACCGGTGAGGTTTCCGGCCATCGAGTTGACGGAGTCCGTGAGATCCTTCCATGTACCGGCAACTCCAGGCACGTTCGCTTGCCCACCGAGACGCCCTTCGGTACCGACTTCGCGCGCCACGCGCGTTACTTCGCCGGCGAACGCGTTGAGCTGATCCACCATAGTGTTGATGGTTTCTTTCAGCAGCAGAATTTCGCCGCTAACGTTCACCGTGATTTTTTTCGACAAGTCACCGCTTGCGATCGCCGTCGCTACTTCGGCAATGTTGCGGACCTGACCGGTCAGATTGCTGGCCATCGAATTGACGGAGTCGGTGAGATCTTTCCACGTGCCGCCGACGCCAGGCACCTGCGCCTGTCCGCCGAGTTTGCCGTCCGTGCCGACCTCGCGCGCTACGCGAGTGACTTCGGAAGCAAACGAGCGCAACTGGTCGACCATCGTGTTCAGGGTGTCTTTGAGTTCGAGGATTTCTCCTTTCACGTCAACGGTAATCTTGCGCGACAAATCGCCACGAGCCACAGCGGTTGCGACTTCGGCAATGTTTCGCACCTGGCCGGTAAGGTTGCTGGCCATGAAGTTCACGTTGTCCGTGAGATCTTTCCACGTTCCAGCGACGCCCGGCACCTGCGCCTGTCCGCCAAGTTTTCCTTCGGTACCCACTTCGCGGGCCACGCGTGTTACTTCCCCAGCGAACGCGTTGAGCTGGTCCACCATCTTGTTGATGGTGTTCTTGAGTTCGAGAATTTCACCTTTCACATCGACCGTAATCTTGCGTGACAAGTCGCCGCGAGCCACAGCCGTTGTGACTTCAGCGATATTTCGCACCTGGCCCGTCAGGTTTCCGCCCATCGAATTTACAGAGTCGGTGAGATC
>CAYOVU010000022.1:0-12733 GCA_964407505.1 uncultured Acidobacteriaceae bacterium
GTCAGCAATGTTTCCATGCGCTTCGGCGCCAAAATTCTATTCGATGAAGTCTCCACGGCATTTACGCCGGGCAAGCGCTATGGTCTCACCGGCCCCAACGGCGCGGGCAAATCCACTTTCATGAAGCTGCTCAGCGGCGAAATCGAGCCGCAAAAAGGCGCCGTGGTGCGCCCGCGGAAGATCGGCGTTTTGTCGCAGGACCAGTTCGCCTTCGATGCCTTCACCGCCATCGACACCGTCATCATGGGCAACAAGCGCCTGTGGGCAGCCATGCAGGAGCGCGACACCATTTACTCCAAGCCTGAGATGACCGACGAAGATGGCATGAAGCTCGGCGAACTCGAAGGCATCGTCGGTGAAGAAGACGGCTACACCGCCGAAAGCGACGCCGCGATCTTGCTCGACGGCTTGGATATCCCGGAAGACATCCATTCCAGAAAAATGTCCGAACTGCAAGGTGGACAGAAAGTCCGCGTGCTGCTGGCCCAGGCTCTGTTCGGCCATCCTCAGGCGTTATTACTCGACGAACCCACGAATAACCTGGACTTGGATTCGATCCACTGGCTGCAGGGATTTCTCAACGCTTACGATGGCGTGGTCATCGCCATCTCGCACGACCGCCATTTTCTCAACAGCATTTGCACCCACATCGCCGACATCGATTACGAAACCATCATCACCTACACCGGCTCCTACGACGAGATGGTGCTCGCCAAGACCCAGGTACGCTCGCAGATCGAATCGCAGAACGCGCAGCGCGAAAAAAAGATTTCGCAGTTGAACGAATTCATCGCGCGCTTCGCCGCCGGCACTCGTTCCAGCCAGGTTCAGTCGCGCCGTAAGGAAGTCGAGCGCCTGCAAGTCACGGAATTAGCCAAGTCGAACATCGCCCGGCCCTACATCAAGTTCGAGCAGAAACGGCCGTCAGGCAAGCATGTTCTCGAGGTCGAGCACCTCAGCAAAGCCTACGGCGACAAGAAAGTAATTCGCGACTTCACTTCGAGCATCACGCGCGGCGAACGCATCGCGCTCATGGGACGCAATGGAGCAGGGAAAACCACTCTCGTAAACGCTCTGCTCGCGAACTCGCCCACTACGCCGGAAGCCGAGCTGCGCAAGACGAGCGGCTACGACGGCCCATTCGTTGATTCCGGCAAAGTAATCTGGGGTCACGAAGCGTCTATCGGATATTTCGCCCAGGATCATCGCAGCCTCATCGAAGGCGGTACGACGGTGCTTGAGTGGTTGCATCAATGGAACCCCGCAGCCGTCAGCGAAGAAATTCGCGGCTTGCTGGGCCAGATGCTTTTTGCCCGCGAAGAAGCCACCAAGTCCACCAGCGTCCTATCCGGCGGCGAGGCCGCGCGCCTGCTCTTCTGCAAACTGATGTTGCAAAAGCCCAACGTGCTCGTGCTCGATGAGCCCACCAACCATCTCGATCTTGAAGCCATCAATGCCTTGAACATTTCTCTGCAGCGTTATCAAGCTACGGTGTTTCTCGTAACCCACGATCACGACTTGATCGACGAGGTCGCAACCCGCATCTGGCATTTCGAGAGCGATCACAAGATCACCGATTTCAAAGGAACCTACGAGGAATATCAGGCCGCTGTGGCCGTTTAGGCGAATTGACCTTCAGTCACGTGCAGTCTGCACCATCTCTGTTGCATGTAAATTAACCAGGTTCTCCACAGTTATCCACAGTCGTTTCTTGTTGCGTTTGCAGTCTCAAGTTGCGGATAATGGGCGTCGGAACGTTTCTTGCGGTGTGGAGCACGCACGCGAGAGGTTGAGCCGTAGTGTACAGCCGAACAGATTTACTTAGGATCCTTCGTCTTGCCCCGCGCCAACTGGCGAACTGGGAGCGCGCTGGCCTCATTGCAGCTTCCACTTCCTATTCTTTCGCCGATCTGCTGAAGATTAAAAAAGTTCGCGACCTATGCGCGATGCGTGTGCGGCCCGCGGTAATCCGCCAATCGCTTGAGGCAATGCAGAAGCAGGCTGCGGGCATGCAGAATCCTCTTCTCGAAGCTGGAGCTTCGTCGACCAACAAGCATCGCGTCGCCTTCCGCCACGAAGGCAAACTGTTCGAGCCCATCGCCGGACAATTCGTGATGGACTTCACGACTCGCGAAAAAGTTGTCACCAGCACTCCGATTCCCGAGACCGAGGGCACTCCTCGCGAGGATGATGCAGCAGTCTGGTTTGCGCGAGGCATCGCGCTCGAAGAAGATCCAGCGGCGCAGTCTGAGGCTCTCGCTGCTTACCAGAAGGTGCTTGAGTTTCAGCCCGACCACGCTGCCGCTCACATCAACCTCGGAACGCTTTATTACAATCGCCAGGATTTCGCTTCGGCCGAAAAGCATTACCGCGCTGCCTTGCAATCCGATCCTCGCTACGCTCTCGCCTATTTCGATTTAGGCAACGTGCTCGACGAAACTGGACGTGTGCAGGAAGGCATCCAGACTTACAAGATGGCGATTCAACTCGCCCCGACTTACGCGGACGCGCACTACAACCTCGCGCTCGCCTACGAAAAAACCCGTGAGCCGCGCAAAGCTCTGAAGCATTGGCAGGCCTACATCAAGCTCGATACCACCGGTCCCTGGTCCGTCCACGCCCGCAATCAGATTCGCCGCATTTTGCAGGCCGACACGCTGAAGCTCGTGCACTCGCGTCCCAAACACTAATTCGATCGCGCACTCTCCGCCGCGAGACCCTTGTTAGGCCTTACTGGCGAGCACTCGCACTTTCCCTCGTCGTTCCCGGACATTCCCGGTAAGCAGTCCAGTTACTGAAGTAGCAAGCCAATCAGCATCGCGATCGATAAAACAAACCCCTGAAGCAATCCCCACCGCCACACTGTGGATTCTCCCAGTGAAATGTATGCGTTTGGCTCCGCTACCGCGGCGGTCACACGGCCTCCCTCCAACCAGCACCGTACAATTCCCAGGCTCGTGTCGCCGAAAATCAGCGCCCATTCCCCGGGTTCAGCCGCTTCGGCCAATTCCAACATCTCCTCGGTAAATCGTCTTCTGAATGCCGGAGGATAAAATTCCAGGAGCACTCGATACACTCCCAGCAAGCACCGCTGCCTGGTCATGCGTCCTTCTCCAACTTGCCCAACCGCGTTCTCGCGACATCAACCACCTGCCGCAAGCGCCTGACCTCAGCCCGCAACACCCGCTCGCCGCTGGCTGTCAGGCAGTATTCCCGCCGCGTATCGCCGTCTTTCAGACGACGCTCCATCTCCCCCACCAGACCGCTCGCCAGCAAACGGTCCAGATTCGCGTACAGCGTTCCCGGTCCCAGCTTGTAAGCTCCCCCGGATTGCCGCTTCACGGATTGCATAATTCCATACCCGTGCAGATTAGACTCGGCGAGCGCGAGAAGGATATGCAGCGCGGCAGTGGAAAGTGGCTTGTCCTTGACTCCCATATCGTAGTTTGATATATCACATTAAGATATATCAGGGGAAGACCTAAAGCCTGATTTGAGCAGAGGAGCCCATGAAATGCAAGAGTGGCCTCAGCCTATTTCTCTCTCGGATTGTCTTCCTGAGCGCAGCCGTTTCTCAGGGGGAGCGATGGACCTCCCGCACTGGGAATCCTGTGGGGAAACGCAGCAGCACGTCGTCCGCCCAGCTCAACCCCCGCGACAATGCTAAAATTACAGGTTTGCTATTCCTCCGCCTGAAGGTGTCCTCATGCCTGAGACCACGCTGCAATCCGCCCCTCCCACGCCTCTGACCACTCTCACCGACGACGAGATCCTTTTTCGCGACAACATTCGCCAGTTCGCCGCCGATAAAATTCGTCCGCTGGTCAAGGAGATGGACGAGAAGGGTATCTTCGAAAAAGATCTCATCCACGAATTCTTTCAGCTCGGCCTGATGGGCATCGAAATCCCCGAACAATTCGGCGGCGGCGGGGCCAAATTCTTCGAAGCGATTCTCGCGGTTGAAGAATTATCCCGCGTCGATGCCTCGGCTGGTGTAGTGGTCGATGTGCAGAATACGCTGGTAAACAATGCGCTCCTGCGCTGGGGTACTTCCGACCAGAAGAAACGCTATCTGCCGAAGATGGCTGCCAACACCGTCGGCGCCTATGCTCTCAGCGAGGCGGGCTCCGGCTCCGATGCCTTCGGCCTGCAGACGCGCGCCGAACTCAAAGGCAGCGACTACGTGCTCAACGGGCGCAAGCTCTGGATCACCAACGGCAAGGAAGCCGGCTTGTTCGTTTTGTTCGCCACCATCGATCCCGCAGCCGGATACAAAGGCATCACCGCATTTTTGGTTGAAAAAGATTTTCCCGGATTCAGCGTCGGCAAAAAAGAAGACAAACTCGGCATTCGCGCCTCCTCCACTTGCGAACTGATCATTGAAGATTGCCGCGTGCCCCGGGAAAACGTGCTGGGTGAGCCCGGCAAAGGCTACAAGATCGCAATTGAAACTTTGAACGAGGGCCGCATCGGCATCGGAGCGCAGATGATCGGCGTGGCCGCCGGAGCCTGGGAATTTGCCGCGAAGTACGCGCAGGAGCGCAAGCAATTCGGCAAGTCGATCTCTGAGTTCCAAGGCATCCAGTTTCAGATTGCGCAAATGGCAACCGAGATCGAAGCCGCGCGCCTCATGGTCTACAACGCCGCCCGCATGAAAGACGCAGGCGTAAATTTCGTCAAGGAAGCGGCCATGACCAAGCTTTTCGCATCGCAGGTTGCCGAGCGCGTCACCTCGCTGGCCGTCGAAATCTACGGTGGCTACGGCTTCACCAAAGATTATCCCGTCGAGAAATATTGGCGCGACGCCAAGATCGGCAAAATCTACGAAGGCACGTCCAACATGCAGTTGGCGACCATCGCGAAGCTTCTGCTGGGCACGAAGTAAGTTGTCATCCTGAGCGCAGTAAGAGCTTCACGAAGTGAAGCTCTTACGCAGTCGAAGGATCCCTACCCCAGCTTCATCGAAAGCCGTGCCCAGCGCCCGTTTCGGCCCTTAGTAACTAAAATTGGTAACATCACCTCTGCTCTTTATGTGCATTCGGTTGCACTAGGCACTCCGAGTTCGACCTTGCTAAATCATCCTAACCCCTGTCATTTCAGCGCGTTTCAGCCCTCCTGATCATTGGCGCGCCAGCTGCAATCTCATGGCTACCTGCAGTAATGGGGACTGGGGTGCCACATGACGTTGTTCGAAAATGCCGCTGTGAATGCGATTCCAGCTCCAAAGCGAAAGATCACTCTGCTTCCGCTTCTGACCGTCCTGTTCGTGATTTCGTACGGCCTCATGACCTTACTCATCGTGGAGCAGGGGCGTACCATTCAGTCGCAAAGCAACATGATCAAGATTTTGCTCCCGGAGAGCAGGGAGTTGTGGGGATTAAGAGGCAAGGCCCTCGCGGACAAGAATTCTGCGCAAGCTCCGTCGACCCAGGATCAGGCACCATGCGTTCGTACTCCGTCTGCCCAGAACCCGTCAACCCAGGTTGCACCAATGCAGGTTCCATCGACCCAGGCGCCGCGGCACCATTCGTCCGGAGCAGGCAAGAGCGCGAAGCCCGAGACCCAGCTTCCCGCACCCGCTTCGGATTTAACCGACCAGCGTCGTTCGTTAGTTACGATTTAGTTATGATTTGAAGTTTAGCTGCGTACTCTCGGTTCCAGTGAACAGTAAACAGTAAGTTGTATCGCAAGAGCAGCGAGCGTCCCCCAGACATTTATCGGAGTGGCGTTTAAAAGTAATGAAGGCCCTGACCCTAGCCTTGTTGTGCAGTATGTCGGCCGCGAAGCCCGCGCAGCCGGTGCGTCAGCCTTCCGGCCATCTGACCCAGCCGGCCACCAAAGGCCGCTGGTACTTTGCCGCCAACGGCCACGCCGTCTACTGCTACGGACCAGTAATGACCTTGCCCCAAGCCAACGGCGATCCGCAGAAAGTCGCAACCTTCTGCCGCGACGGCCAAACCGTCGTCCCGCTGAAAGACTAGTCTCCTCCGTGTTGCCTCGCGACCTTTCCTGGCAACGACTTGCCCTGACTGCCTCAACCTCAATTCAAAATTCACGGCTTTAGAGTCTGTGTGCGAACTCAGATTCGCGACTTACGGTGGGACAAGATACTTGCTTTCAGCCGCGAAGCGACGTCAGAGTGCAGCCCAGGGCGTAAGCCCTGGGGGTTAAGAGTGGGAAACGACCGAGCCCCAGCGGGGCGAAAGAACAGTTCGCACGCTGACTCTTCAGCCCCCAACGACGGTCCTTCTTTTACACTGGAGACATGCCCGAACTCCCCGAAGTTGAGACCATCGCCCGCGGACTGGCCAAGCGCATTACCGGCGATTTGATCGAATCGATCTGGCTCGGCGAAAAACCTCAGACGTTCAAATCTCCGCCACGCGAAATCTCCGCCACGCTCGAGCACACCCGCATTCTCACGGTCCGGCGCGTCGGCAAGCACATCGTCTTCGATCTGGCTCCTAACAATGTCCGCTCTAAAAAGGCGCAGCCTGCGCAGGCCCAGTGGATCGTCCACCTCGGCATGACCGGGCGACTGCAGCTCTGTGACCCGCAATCGGAAGTCCTAAAGCACACCCATGCGATTTTAAAGTTGAAGTCAGGCAGGGAACTGCGCTTCGTCGATCCCCGCCGCTTCGGCCGTCTCAGCGTCGCACACGGCTTCGACGCGGGCGGCATCGAGCCGCTGGAAGTTGATCTCGATCGCTTCATCGATTTATTTCGTGGCCGCGAAACTCCCATCAAGAGTGCCCTGCTCAATCAGAAATTGCTGCGAGGGGTCGGAAATATTTATGCCGACGAATCCCTGTTCCGCGCCGGAATTCGCCCGCGCCGCCGCGCTTCGACCATCACGCGCGATCAACTGACGAAGCTAATGACGTCAGTAAAAGAAGTCCTAAAGGAAGCAATCGCGCTCGGCGGCTCGTCGATCTCGGATTATGTCGATGCCGACGGCGAAGAAGGCTTCTTCCAGTTGCAACACCGCGTCTATGGCCGCGAAGGGGAACCGTGTCTGGTCTGCAAGACTCCCATCAAACGCATCGTGATCGCCGGCCGCAGCAGCCACTACTGCCCGAAATGCCAGAAGTGACAAGGCAGGGCTGAATGCTCACCGCAGCTTTAGATCCGCGGGTGTTAGGTCCTAGGTCTTGGGTGCTAGGTCTTAGGTCTTAAGTTTTGCCTAAGATACAATCTCGACCGGTGTCATCCTGAGCGCAGCCGCTTTTCAGGCGGAGCGAAGGACCTCCCGCTTCACCTGCCTCGCGCGCAAGCCAAATACCAAACCTGAAAAACCGATGCCCTATAATCCTCGGGTGCTAGGTCGCAGGTCTGAGCTTTTGCCTAAGACCGAAGACCCGAGACCTAACACCCGGACCAAAACCCATGCCCGATTTCTCCATCGGAGTCGATCTCGGCGGCACCAATCTGCGCATCGCTGCCGTCACCATTGACGGACAGCTTCTCGAGAAAGTAACTCTCAACACCAAAGTCGCGCTCGGTCCCGACCGCACCATCGACGAGATGTGCGACGCGATTCAGCGCGTTGCCACAACCCACAAAGCCTCAGGAAGCTTTCGCGGCGCGGGCATCGGCGTTCTCGGCATCATCGACATGCAGGCCGGCACTGTGCGCAAGTCGGCCAATTTTCCCGGCTGGGAAGACTATCCCGTGCGCGCCGAAATCGAGCGCCGCCTGCGTGCCTGCGCTCTGCTCGAAAACGACGCCTCGGTCATCATCGATAACGACGGGAACGTCGCCGCGCTCGGCGAGCAATGGCTTGGTGCCGCGCGTGGTGTCGACAACGTGGCAGTCCTCACGCTGGGCACAGGTATCGGCGGCGGCATCGTGCTCGGAGGAAAAATCTGGCACGGCATGAATGGCATGGCCGGCGAATTTGGCCACGTCACGGTCGAACCCGAGGGCGTTCCTTGCGGCTGCGGCAACCGCGGGTGCGCCGAGCGCTACGCCTCCGCCAGCGCCATCATGCGTATGGCGCGTGAAGCGATCGCCAGTGGTGAAGCGCCAGCGTTGGCCAAGGCCGCATCGTCCGGCGCCGAATTCGGCGCTCTCGCCATCTACAATCTCGCGATGCAGGGCGACGAACCCTCCCGCCGCATCTTCCACACCTTCGGCCGCTACCTTGGCATGATGCTCTCCGGCGCGGTCAACGTGTTGAATCTCGATGTGTACGTCCTAGCCGGCGGCGTTTCAAGCGCCTGGGACGCCTTCGCCCCCACCATGTTCGAGGAGTTGCGAAGCCGCTCGATTGTTTATGCGGCAACCGCGCCTGAAGATCCATCGCAGGGAAATGCTCCCGAAAGCCGCACCGGGCGGAAAACCGTCATCACGCGCGCCTTGCTGGGCAGCGGTGCTGGGCTATTCGGGGCGGCGCGGGCAGCCGTGCTGGCTGAGTAGAATAGCTCGTGACGGCTGCCCGATAAAACGGCGATTCTCACGGGAGGAGGGTCTCCCATGAATAGGATCGGGAAGGGCACGACTTTAGTCGTGCCGTCCTAGGGCCATAAAGACAAGGGCTTTAGCCCCTGCGTGAACCGCTAGGTTCCCCGGACGGACCTTACGGCGCCAGAAGCGCCGAACCCCGCGCCCCCACCCTCCTCGCTGCCTGCAAGAAAGCCTGATTCTGCTCCGCCGTCCCAATCGTCACCCGAATGCAATTCGGCGCGCCCCACGCTCCCATCGGACGCACCGCCACGCCTTCCTCTTGCAATCGGCTGGAGAACGTAGCAGCATCTTCCCCCAAATCACAAAACACAAAATTCGCCGAGGTCGGCGCGACGCCATATCCCAGCGCCATCAATCCATCGTTGAGCACTCGCGATTGCGCGGTATTATTCTCCACCACGCGCTGAACATATTTGGCGTCGTCGAGCACCGCCAGCGCCCCAGCTTCCGCCACCGACGAAACCGAGTATGTGTTCCGCATGCGCGCGCAATACCCCAGCAATTCCGCTGGCCCTAGGCCGTAACCTACGCGCAACCCGGCAAGTCCGTAAGCCTTCGAAAACGTTCGCAGCACCACTACTCTCGTCCCTCGCCGGACATAATCCAACGAGTTCGAATAGCTAACTCGCCGCAACTCCGCGAAATACCGCGCGTATTCGTAGTACGCCTCATCCAGAACTACAATCACGTGCGCCGGCACCTGCGCCACAAAGCGCTCAATCACATCGGATTCCAGCATCGCCCCCGTAGGATTGTTGGGGTTGGCCAGAAACACGATGCGCGTGTTCGCATCGATCGCCGCAAGCATCGCGTCTAGATCGAAGATGTTTCCCTCCCGATGCATGCGCGCTTCGATCAGCCGCCCTCCCGCCGCCTGCACCACCATCGAATACACGATGAACGACAGTTCGCTGGTTACCGCATTCAGCCCCGGCCCCAGCAGCGTTTGGCACAGCAGGCTCAGCACCCCAGTCGAGCCCGCAGCGATGAACACCTGCTCTGCTGGCAACTCGTGATGCGCCGCAACCTTCCGTCGCAGTAGCGTGCAATCGTCGTCAGGATAGAGATTCCCCGCGCTCAGAACTTCCTTCATCACTTCGATTGCACCCGGCGAAGGCCCGAATGGACTCTCATTCGAATCAAGCTTGATTAATCGCTTCAGGCCTGTCTGCGCCTCTGGAGTGGCGTGAGAAAAATCGCCTGCGCCCATGTCGCGGGCCGGCTGGGTAACCATGTCGAAAAAACGGCTCATGCCCGCGGCTCGTCCTGATTCGATGGATGACTGGAAAGTTTCGTTCCCGCCGTTGGTTTGTTGCAGGCGGTTCGCAGGCGATCGACTTCGCGCAATGTTAGCGCGCGGAATTGCCCCGGTGGAACGTCGAGCGTAAGCGGCCCGTACCGCACGCGCTTGATCTTCTCCACATGGTGCCCGACCTTCTCAAACATCCGCCGAATCTCGCGATTACGCCCTTCGATCAGCGTGACTTCGTACCACGGATTGTTTGCTTCCTTTACCAAACGGATGGCCGCGGGCGCAGTGCGCACACGCCGTCCATCTTCAGTGGCAATCGAAACGCCGCCGCGCAACTTCTCCAGTGCGTCGTTACTCGGAACCCCCGCAACTTTCACCACGTAAGTCTTCGGCACCTGCGACGCCGCTTTCATTAACTTGTTTGCCAGCGCGCCATCGTTCGTCAAAAGCAGCAGGCCTTCGCTGGCGTAGTCGAGTCGTCCCACGGGATAAACGCGTTTCTTCACTCCGCGAATTAGCTGCATCACCGTTGGCCGGTTCTCCGGATCGCTGACCGTGGTCACATATCCCTTGGGCTTGTTCAGCAGCAGGTAAACATGCAGTTGCGCGCCTTGCAACAACTTTCCGTCTACCCGAATGTGATCGGTCTCCGGGTCGGCCTTGCTGCCCAGCTCCGTCACCACTGTCCCATTCACCTTCACGTGCCCCGCGCTGATCAGTTCCTCGGCTTTGCGTCGCGAAGCGATCCCGGCAGCGGCAATAATTTTTTGCAGGCGTTCTGCAGGCATGTGTGTGAACTTCCAATCCTAAAAACGAGAACGGGTCACCGAGGGATTCGGGTCAGGCCGCGTCTCCAGCCGCGCCATTGAACAACTACCGTCCGCGCCTTGATTACTACCGTGGAAGAGCGGCCCTTCAGGGCCGCGTAAGCCCTTCGCAAATCGAGAGGGCTTCAGCCCCGGCCGTCCCGCTTACTCTTTCTGTGCCGCTGGCTCCGCGATCTCTTCCGCCGCTGCCGCATCGCTCGTTTGCGCAGGCGCAGCCTCTTCTGCCGGAATCAACTCGCTCCCAAACGATTCCGCCACCAGTTTCTCGAACTCTTCCATGCTGGGCAGTTCGTTGACATCCTTCAAGCCAAACCGCATCAGAAATTCTTTCGTCGTCTTGTAGAGGATCGGCCTTCCAATCACCTGCTTGCGGCCCGCAGTCGTGATCAGCTTGCGATCAAGCAAAGTCGCAATCACCCCGCCAGAATCCACCCCGCGAATCTCGCTGATTTCCGGCACCGTAACGGGTTGCTTATATGCAATAACAGCCAGGGTCTCCAGCGCTGGCAGCGATAACCGAATAGGCGGCTTCAAACTCTTCGCGAAATTTCGCACGACCTCATGTTGCTCCGGTTTCGTCGACATGCGGTAGCCGCCCGCCACCTGGCGAATCTCGATACCATGGTCCGGCCCGCCAAATTCCGCGACCAGTTCCTCCAGCGACGAACGCACCCGCGATTTCACATCCGCGTCGTCGGCCGCCCCGGCCGCAACCACGCTTTCTCTTACCAGTGGCACAATCTGCTCCAGCGTGATCGGCGTCTCCGCCGCATAAATAATGGCTTCGAGTTGAGCTTTTAAACTCATAGGAAATCAGTTGCCAGTACCTAGTACCCAGTAAATTCAAACGCAAATTAGGAGGCGCAAACTCCCGACCATCCACGAAACCTGCAATTGCCTCCACCGCAGTCGCCAAACCAGAGCCGGTTTTACTGGCAACTGGGTACTAGGTACTGGGTACTGCTTTACCTCCAATCATCCCGCACCGCAGCCTGCTCGGTCATGATGGCTTCAAATCCAACATGTTTCCGCACCGCAATCTCGCCGAACATCCGATCCTGCCGCACCTGAATCGCCTGCAGCCGCACCATTTCCAGCAAGGCCAGAAACATACAAACCAGCGCCTGCCGCGATTGCACACGCATCAGCAACTGCTTTAATCGGATGGGCCGTGACTCCAACTCCAGCCGCTGTCGCAGATAATCAATCATCTGGCCCACATTTACCGTCTCTTCGTCGACGTTCATCATGGGCCGCGTGCGCACTCGTTCCAGAACTTGTTGGAACGTCTTCACCAGGTCGATCACGTCCGCCGCCATCTCCGGCTCGGTGCCTTCTGCATCCATGAATTCTTTCAGCGCCGGATTCGTCAACACAGCATCTTCAATCTGCTGCTTCTGCAAAAGCATCTGCGCCGCTGACTTGAACTTCTCGTGCTCCAGCAGCCGGTTTACCAGCTCTGTGCGCGGATCTTCCAACTCTTCCGCCTTCGCCGACGGATCCCGCGGCAGCAGCATTTTCGACTTGATGTGTATCAACACCGCCGCCATATAAATAAAGTCGGCCGCAACATTCACATCCAGCTCGCGGATTTTTTCCACGTAAGCCAGATATTGCGCCGTGATGCGCGCAATCGGAATGTCATAGATGTCGATGTCCTGCTTGCGAATCAGGTCGAGCAGCAAGTCCAGCGGCCCTTCGTAAACATCGGTAACCGAAACCGCAAACGGGGAATCGCTCTCTTCTTTTTCTTCCCGCTTCGCCGCTATTCCTTCAGATTCTTTTCTCGCTTTAGCGGCAGTTCGATCCGCGACTAGGAATGGCAAAGCTTCTGGCGCCCTGTCCGTGGCGTCAACGATTTTATTTTCCATGCTACTTCCCATCATTCGCCTCCGGAGCCTCATACGCGAGCGACATCCCCATTGCGTTGCGCACGTCGTCCATAGTCTCAGCCGCTGCCTTGCGCGCGCGTTGCGTGCCTACCTCAAGAATATCCCAAGCCAGCCGCGGATTCTCCTCGAATTTCTTGCGCCGCTCCTGCATAGGGTTCAGCAGTTGTACCAGCGCGTCGGCAGCCCAGCTTTTGCACTCGATGCATCCAATGCCCGCCGAGCGGCAACCCGTGTTCACTTTTTCCATGGTAGCGCGGTCGCTGAAAATCTTGTGCAGATCGCCCACCGGGCACACA
>CAYOVU010000023.1:0-14566 GCA_964407505.1 uncultured Acidobacteriaceae bacterium
GTGTTGTAGATCGTCAGACAACCGCGCACCTCTCCCGTCGGCGCATTGACGTTGCCGACGTTCGTGCAGGTATGCGAGCCGATAAAAAGCTGGCCATTATTACTCATATCGATGCGATTGTGGTAGCCATCGGTGATTGCAGCGGTGCCGGTTACGGTCATCGAGCCGAGATCGAGAATGTCAAGACGCCCGCAAATTTTAGCGGCGGTCGTTTGGCCGGTGCAACCATTGTTAGTCAAGGAGTTTCCGACTACATAGAGCGTCGAGCCACTCAGGAACGCGATGGTTGCGCCATCGACTGGGACTGCGGTTCCCAAAGTTAAGGTGGTCATATCCAGCGGCTGCACGCTGGCTTGCGGGCCACCTGGCGAGCACTCCGCGCCGCAATTCAAAATGTATGCCGTGGTGCCATCCGCGCTGAAAACCGCGTAGGTCGGACGGCAACCCGCGCATGCAGTCACTGCAGTTGTTACCTGACTGCCTGTGTTTACCAGAAGCGGCGAGACGACCGTAATGACATCGGTGTCGTCACTGAACACCAGCAACTGACTCCCATCTCCGCTCGACACGACGGTCTGAGCACCCGGGATGCTGACCGTGGATGCGACGCCTCCCGACGAAAGGTTCATCACGATGAGCGCTCCCGGAGGAGCGCCGTTCAATGGGGCGGTGGGCACCGCTGCATACCCAAAGCCAGAAGAAAGGGCGACCATGCTCGTGGTCGGCCCGGGCAGTTGTATACCCCCAGAGAGAGTATCTTTTGTTGTTGTGACAACTTCGACTTTGTTGTTTGAGGTATCAAGAACAAGCAGAGTCGCCCTGTTCGGAGATATCGCCATAAGCCCCGGAGCGTTTCCTGCGCCGAACTGCCCGGCCAGGGTATCAGTTGTGCCATTGACGACGATCAGACCGGGGCTGGCGGTGGGACTGGCAACGCTTTGCGAAGCAAGAACACGGGTGGTTTGTTGAGTTGGCCCTCCGCCACACGAGACAAAACTAAAACTGGCCAGCACAAAAGCAAACAACAGGGCAGCTTTGTTCAAACGTCAGGCTCCTAACTGCAGGAAAACCGGAGATTTAGTGCGAAATAGCGGATTATAGCAGAGCGCCCCGATCACGCTTCCGTCCGAACGGATCGAAGTTAAGACTAACACCCATCCATCGTTCGCAAGATGCAGTAAGCATCTCGAATCCTGTATTCTGATCGATATGGCAGGCGATTTTCTGGCACGAATCAAGCAAGCTCCGGTGCTATGCGACGGGGCTATGGGAACGCTGCTGTATGCAAAAGGCGTCTTCATTAACCGCTGTTACGACGAGTTGAACCTTTCTCAGCCTGACCTGATACGCGCCATTCACCACGAGTATCTTCAGGCCGGAGCCGAAATCGTCGAAACCAATACGTTCGGGGCCAACGCGTTCCGCCTCGGCCGTCACAGCATCGCCGACAAAGTTGCCGAAATTAACCGCGCCGGTGCTCGCCTGGCTCGAGAAGCCGCCAAGAGCTTCGATGTGTGGGTCGCGGGATCGGTTGGCCCGCTCGGGACCAGAATCGAGCCGTTGGGAAAAACCTCATTCGAAGAAGCGCGTCAGGCATTTCGCGACCAGATTGCAGCTTTGGCAGAGGCCGGTGTAGACCTTCTGATGCTTGAGACCTTCGGCTATCTCGAGGAACTCCATCAAGCCATGTTGGCGGCGAAGGATGTCGGGACGAAGTTGCCCCTGATCGTGCAGGTTACGATCGATGAAGACGGCAACTGCCTGGATGGCTCCGATCCTGAGACGTTTGTGCCTCGGCTTGAAGAGTGGGGCGCCGATGTCATCGGTTGCAACTGCAGCGTGGGTCCGGTCGCGATGCTGGACGCAATCGAGCGCGTACGGACCGCCACTTCCCTGCCTCTTGCTGCCCAGCCCAACGCCGGCATTCCGCGCTCAGTCGAAGGCAGAAACATCTACCTGTGTTCTCCGGAGTACATGGCGAGTTATGCGCGCAAGTTCGTCGCCGCCGGCGTTCGCATCATTGGGGGATGCTGTGGAACCACCCCGGATCATATCCGCGTTATGAAGTCCGCCTTGCGGGTTGGCGAGGCGCGGGGAAAGGCCGCCTCCGTCCAATTAGCGGCAGGAACTGCTCCCGCTATGGCGACCCCCACACAATCATTAGAAGAACGATCGCTTTTGGGAGCGAAGCTGGCTCGGGGCGAATTCGTCACCATGGTGGAGGTCGTTCCCCCCAAGGGAACGGATGTCAGCAAGGAAATGGAGGGTTCCCGCTTCCTCAAGTCGGTGGGCGTGGATGCGGTCAACATTCCGGACAGCCCCCGAGCCTCGGCCCGCATGAGCAATCAGGCGCTCTCGTTGCTGGTGCAGCGCGACGCCGGAATCGAGGCCATTCTGCATTACACTTGCCGGGACCGCAATGTCCTGTGCATTCAGAGCGATCTTCTGGGAGCGGCCGCAGTCGGGATCAAGAACTTGATCTGCATCACTGGTGATCCTCCGAAGATGGGCAACTATCCGGACGCGACGGCGGTTTTCGACGTGGATGCCATTGGCCTGGTAAACATCGTGCACAACTTGAACGGTGGGATGGATATTGGTGGAAACCCAATAGGTAATGGCACAGGTTTCGTGATCGGCGTCGGCGCAAATCCAGGGCTGACTGACTTGGATGAAGAGATCCGGCGATTTGAATACAAAGTTGCCGCAGGCGCCGAATATGCCGTAACGCAGCCTGTTTTCGACCTCCGATTGCTTGAAAATTTTTTACGGCGTATCGAGCATTACCGGATTCCGGTGGTTGCTGGTATCTGGCCACTCGTCAGCGTGCGCAATGCCGAGTTTATGAAGAACGAACTTCGAGTTTCCGTGCCGGATGCGATTCTGGAGCGTATGGCGCGAGCCCAGAACCCCGTGGCAGCTCGCGCTGAAGGTGTAGCAATAGCCCGTGAAATGCTACTCGCTGTTCGAAAGGCGGTGCAGGGAGCCCAAATCAGCGCGCCACAGGGGCGCTATAGTTCCGCAGTGGATGTGCTGGAAGCACTCGGAACGAGCAAGCCAACTGCTGTTTAGCAACCGTTCCTTTTTGCGAACCAAAGAGCGCTAATTTTATCAATTGTTTACAAAAAAACACTGGACACCTTGAGCAAATCGTAGCATCAATAGAGAAGGAGCAAATCCCGTTGGCCAAGTTCGAAGAGTGCCTTCAGCGGCTGGAAAAAATCGTTCAGGAACTGGAAAAAGGAGAAGTGCCTCTGGAGAAGTCTCTTACTCTCTTTGAAGAAGGAATGAACCTTTCCTCTGCCTGCCGTAAAGAACTGGAGCAGGCCGAGAGCAAGGTGGAAATTCTGCTGAAGAAGAACGGGAAGCTCCAGGCTGAACCGTTTGAACCCATGACGGAAAGAGCACCTACCCAAAGGTAGCGATCGATCTGTCGCCGGTGCTTTATTGTAATGTCTGTGGAGTAGAGTCTCCGAACCCTTCCCCGCAGCCCTAGTCCACCGCTAATGGCGGTTAGTCAGGAGGATCTATGGGCTTCAGCGTTGTTGTCCTTGAACAAGACCCGAGGATCGCACAATCTCTGGCCGGTAAACTTTCCTCCCACTTTCACGTTGTCCACTTGGCGCGCTCTGGCGATGAATTTCGCCAGCGCGTCGCCCAGAACACTCCTGAAGTCGTGGTGCTTGATGTGGAATACTCCCGTCTCAGCGACGTACGCAACTTGCACAGCGATTTTCCTTCACTGCCGATTGTCTGCACCCATCGCATCCCAGATGACGATTTGTGGATCGCCGCGATGGAAGCCGGCGCCAGCGATGTGTGCCCATCCGACGATCCGCAGAAAGTCTTAGCTTCGGTCTTGCAGAGTCTGGCAATCGCACAGGGCGCTATTGCGTAAACTCCTCCGAAGTCGCAAGTCCAGCGAGGAGACTTTTGGCCTCCTCGCTTTTTCTTAGACAGACTCTTTTCTTCGATCAGATTAGCTTGGATGTAATCCAACCTATTGACAGGGACTTGCCGAACTAGAAGGTGCCAACAGGCTCCCAACTTCGCCCAGGAGTTTCTCGGCCGCTTCTCCGGGATCGCGAGTCGCAAAGTTTTCCTCCAAAACCAGAAGACCGACGCTGGGATCAATTTCGTCCAACGCCTTGCGGATTGGCTTCCCTGGCGCAGATTGGATGCGTGAAGAAACCACCACCAGCTTTGCCTTGGTCGCCTTGAGCAGGATGCGGGCATCGTCGGTCGTCGTGGTGGTCATAGCGTTATATCCAGCGCCGCATAAGACCTCTCGAAGGAACGCGCAGACGTCATTTGAGGCGTAAATGCAGAGCATGCTCGGCCTCGCGTCCCCAGCTTTTCCCCGCGAGTAGCGCGAGCCTAAATAGGCTGCCGTAATTGCTTCTTCGACCGAATCGTAGGTTTCGAATTGCGCCAGCAGATTCGTCAACTGCAGCACCTTGCGAATATTCTGCGGCAGTCCGCTCAGTTTGAGGTCCCCGCCCTTCGATCGCGCGGCCTGCATCAGGCGCACCAGCGCTCCCAGGCCGCTGCTGTCGACAAACTCCACCTTGTCGAGTTGCAGGACGACATCGCCGTACTTTTCGATGGAATCCCCAACCTGTGAATGCAAAGTAAACACTTCATTTCCGGCCACAATCCGGCCTTGACACTGCATGACCAACACGTCTCCAACCGGCCGGCTTTCCAGGCGCAGTTGCATCCCGCCTCCTCAACTTGAAATTGTCGTTGCCCCAGCCCGTTGGCCAGGTTCGCGCTGCCTCCAATCTTCATGACAGGCACGCGATTCGGTTCGTCGGGTAATTCGTTGCGGAATCTTACGTGGGTGGAACCGGCAAGTCAAACAATGCTACGCAAGATTAGAAATCGTTCCAGCGACAATACGATGCACTTGCCGCCTTGCTATACTCACTGCGCGATGTTGCAGGAAACTCTCGAACAAGGGCGCGCGCGCACGGATGCGGCGCTCGACCGCCTGATTCCGCTGGAAACTCAGCATCCCGTATCCATTCACAAGGCGATGCGGCACAGCGTATTTGCCGGTGGCAAGCGGTTACGGCCGGTGCTGTGCATAGAGGCCGCCCGCATGATCGCGGGATCGTTGCCTGCGAAAATCGAGGAGCTCGGCGCCGCGCTGGAGATGCTGCATACCTATTCGCTGATCCACGACGATCTTCCCGCGCTCGACAACGACGATCTTCGCCGCGGCCGTGCCACCTGCCACAAAGTTTTTGGCGAAGCGATCGCCATTCTGGCTGGCGACGCCCTGCAGACGCAAGCCTACGAGGTTCTCGCGCGGCTGGAATGCAAGGCTGAGGCGCGGGTTCGCATCATCGAAGAGATTGCGCGGGGCACCGGCACAATCGATGGCATGATCGGCGGACAGGTCGTGGATCTCGAAGCTGAGCAGACGCAGCCAACCGCAGAAATGCTGGAGTATATTCATCGTGCCAAGACGGCTGCGCTCATCACGGCAAGCTTGGTAAGCGGCGGACTGTACGCCGGAGCCAAGGATAGCGAAGTGAAAAAGCTACGGGCATTTGGGCAGTCGATTGGTCTGGCCTTTCAAATTGTCGACGATGTGCTCGATGTCACCCAAACCTCCGAGCAGTTAGGCAAGACCGCGGGTAAAGATACCGCCGCGCAAAAAGCGACCTACCCAGCGCTGTTTGGCATTGAAGAGTCCGAGCGCAAGGCAGATTCGCTGGTGAGCACTGCTTTCGCGGAACTCGACAGCTTCGGGGACCGGGCTGGCATTCTGAAGGAACTGGCCCGTTATCTGGTGGAGCGGAAAAAATAGAGCAGCGAATTCCCTCGACTTCCACAAAAGTACCCTCTGCAGAATTCCTTATCAACGTCGAGGTCTTTGTGATTAAATGACTTCAACGGCGATGGAGTTCGCCAATAACCGCCTGCGGTGGCTGTTAGCTTTAGGGCTGATAACTCCTACAAATTAAATCTTCAATTTGTAGGGAGGACTCCATCGTGAAGGACTACCTTGCAATCTCTCTTGCTGCCATTGTGGGGGCGAATCTGCGTTACCTGCTGAGCCGTCTCGCTGCCGCAGAACTAGGGTCTTCCTTTCCTTACGGCACGCTCTTCATCAACATCGTGGGCAGCATAATCGTCGGCTTCTTTGTCATCTGGACCAGTGAACGGGTCCTCATCGATCCGCACTGGCGGTTGCTGGTCGTTGTTGGCTTATGCGGTTCGTTCACTACTTTCTCCAGCTACGCCTTCGAGACTATGGCCTATTTCGACCAAGGCCAGTGGGGACTCATGCTCGCCAACATTTTCAGCAATAATCTGCTGTGCTTAGGCGCGGCGTTGGCGGGGATGGCTCTGGCGCGCGCGCTTTGATCCTGAACATGATTCCCACTCTCGAAACCGCGCGGCTCAGGCTGCGCCCGTACCGCGAATCCGACATCGTGGAACTTCTGCCCCTGATCGGCGCACGCGAAGTCGCGGCCACCACGCTGCGCATCCCGCATCCCTATACCGAACAGCATGCGAAAGACTTTCTGGTTCTCCTACAGGAACCTGGCAGGATATGGCTGGCAATTACACTACGCAGCGATGGCAGTCAGATCGGCGGTATGGGCCTGACCGTCGACCTGCAACATCAGCACGCCGAACTGGGCTACTGGCTGGGCGTGGCGCATTGGGGCAAGGGCTACGCCACCGAAGCTGCGCGGGCAATGCTGCGGTATGGCTTCGAAGACCTTCGCCTCCATCGTATTTTTGCCTCGCATTTCAAACACAATCCCGCCTCCGGCCGAGTGCTGAGAAAGCTGGGCATGCGCCACGAGGGCTGCCAGCGGGAACATCTGTGTAAGTGGAACCAGTTCGTCGATTCCGAGCTCTACGGCATCTTGCGGCAAGAATGGGAGATTTGCTAGGAGGTTCGCGAGTAAAATGCCAGATGCTATGGCAGTGCAGGTCACAATTTATCTGAACGGAGGCGACCAGTGGCGCCGCCGGCCTCTGCATATGGAGATTCTTAACTACCTGCGCAAAGAAAACGTCTATTCCGCTACCGCTTTTCATGCTGTCGCGGGCTTCCTGGGGCGAAGCCGCGTGGAAACGGCGCGGTTGATCGAGGCCGGCGGCAAGTTGCCGGTGATGATTGTCTTCGTTGATACCGATGAGCATGTGAGCCGCGTCTTGCCTACGTTAAAAGAAATGGCCGCGAATCGGCTGATCGTTCGCGAGAATGTGGTGATCGAGCAGGGGAATCTGGACTGACATGTCGGCTGCTCCTCTCGATATTCTCGCCATTGCTGCGCACCGTGACGACGTTGAACAAACCTGCGGTGGAACACTGCTGAAGGCGGCCCAACGCGGTCAGCGAACCGGCATTCTCGATCTCACGCAAGGCGAAATGGGCACACGCGGCACTGCGGAAGACCGCGCCAGAGAAGCCGCGGATGCAGCGAAGATTCTGGGTGCGAGTTGGCGGCGCGCGCTCGATATTCCAGACGGGCGAGTAGAAAATACCTGGGAGAACCGGCTCAAAGTTGCCAGCGTGATCCGTGAGACGCGCCCGCGCGTGATCATCCTTCCCTATTGGAAGGGACGCCATCCCGACCACTACACGGCTTCGCTGCTCGGCTACGAGGCGTGTTTCCTTGCAGGGCTGTCCAAGTTGAATCCCAGCGCAACCGGCGCCGCAGCTGCGGACACCACGAAACTCCCACCGCATCGTCCTTTCAAAATCATTTATGCCGCGCTTTACTACGACATCCGCCCTACGTTCGTCGTGGATATAACCCAACAGTTCGAGCAGAAATTCGCCTCGATCCTGGCTTACAAGTCACAGTTCAGCGACCAGGAGGCTGGCAAGGACCTCTTCCCTGCCCACGACGAAATTCACGCACGAGTCGAATCGATGGCTCGATTTTACGGCGCTCTCGGGGGAGTTACCTACGCCGAGCCGTTCGTGCAGAAAGAAGTGGGGTTGGTGGAAGATTTGTTGGCGATCCCCGTGAAGTCGATCTGATCCTCCGTCGCTCGAATTATTTCTTCAACGCGACCGCCAACCCATCTCGAATCGGCAGAATGGTAGTAAAGAAATCTCCCGAACTGTAGAGCAGCCGGTTAAACTCGAGGATCGCCTTCGTACGGGACTCTTTAGGATTTTTCTCAGCGACCCTCCCGCTCCACAAAACGTTGTCGGTGATGAACAAGCCACCCTTCCGTAAACGCGGTGAAATCAGGCGAAGTACGCGCGGGTAATCTTCTTTGTCGACATCGTTAAAGATGACGTCAAATTGCTGCTTTTGTTCGGAAAGAACTTCAAGCGCATCGCCCGTATGAAGCGTGATGCGCTTGGAAACGCCTGCGCGATCGAAGTATCCGCGCGCCCGCTCGGCATTCTTAGGATTGCCATCCGTATAGATGACACTTCCCTTTTCGCCGACCGCCTGCGCCCACCAGATAGTCGAATATCCAATGGCCGATCCCAACTCGAAAACAGTTTTTGCGTTAATGGTCAGCGCAAGTTGCTGAAGCACGCGCGCGACGGCCGGACCGACGATAGGAATATCGTGCTTGCTGGCGTAGTCTTCCATTTCCTGCAGTACCGGCTCCCGCTTCGGCAGCAGGGAATACAAGTAATCATCGACGGGGCCGGCGGTGGCAAGATCATAGTGTCGCCAACCTGGTTTGGTTTCTTCTTTCGGCTTAGCTTGCGCCATATATCTTTCTCGACTCCCAGTTTACGAATGATTTTCTGGTGTTAGTTGCTAATGGTTTCGCCGGGCTTCATCGCCAGGATCTCCACATCCGGCACCAGCTTTTGCAAGTCGTTCGGCGTCCCGGTCAAAACAGGGAACGTTCCAAAATGCATGGGAATCACGATTTTCGGTTTGAGCAGCTTGCAGGCGTAGGCCGCCTCTCGCGGACCCATCGTGAAGTGGTCGCCAATCGGCAGCATCACAATTTCCGGCGTATAAAGTTCGCGGATGATGGCCATATCCCCAAACACATTCGTATCGCCGGCGTGATAAATCTTGACTCCGTTTTCGAACTCGATGACGAAGCCGCAAGCCTCTCCGCCATAAACAATCTCGTCACCATCCTGAATGCCGCAAGAGTGATCGGCATGCACCATGGTGATTTTGATATCGTCGATTTTCTGCGTGCCACCCTTGTTCATCATGGCGATTTTCTTGGCGCCCTTCTTCTGCAGCCATCCGCACAACTCAGGAATTCCGACGACTTGTGGATTGTGCTGCTTGATGACCTCGACTGCGTCTCCAATGTGGTCGCCGTGACCGTGCGTGCATAAAAGCAAATCGACGTTCTTCACCTTTTTTTCGGACGATGGACACATTGGGTTGTTCATGATCCATGGATCGATAATGACGGTTTGGCCGCCGGGCGTGGCGATGCGGAATGTCGCGTGCCCCAGCCACGTAAGCTGAACGCCTTTCAGATTCATAAATGAAAACTCCGGGGTGCCCTCGCTTCAAGACACGTACTCCGCACCCCAACGAGGGCAGCCGCTTTAGTTTAATATGAAACGCCATGACAGAACTCAAGGTGCTGATTTCGCGCGATGAGATTGCGAAACGAGTGGTGGAACTGGGCGCGGAGATCACCCGCGACTACGCCGGTCAACCCGTGCTCTTTGTCGGCGTGTTGAAGGGTTCGGCAATTTTTCTCGCCGATCTGGCGCGGCAGGTAAAGCTCGATGCCACTTTTGATTTCATCGGCGTCTCCAGCTACGGAAATCGGCCCAGCCCCTCGCAGGAGCTTAAGAGCGGATGGGACTCAACGGGCGAGGTGAAGCTGACGAAGGACGTCGACCAATCCCTGAAAGATAAAAACGTAATCGTGGTCGAAGATATTCTGGATACAGGGTTGACCCTGACGGTCCTGAAAAAATTGTTGTTAGCCCATCAGCCCAGGTCGTTGAAGATCGCCGCTCTACTCGATAAACCCTCGCGCCGCAAACTGCCTCTCAAGGGCGACTACGTCGGATTCACGATCCCGGATGAATTTGTTGTTGGTTATGGTCTCGATTACGCCGAACGCTATCGCAATCTTGCTGATGTCTGCATCGTGCCCCGCGAGTAGCGGAATCGACGCCTGTTATCATGGAAAAAACATGGGGTCCACTCTGAATAAGCAGGAAAATCATCTGCACGTCGAACCGTTTTTGCTCGAGGTTGCCGACGTAATGTCGACGTCGCTCGACCTGGATACGACCCTGCGCCGGGTCGCGGAGATCGTGCAAAAGGTCATCGACTACGAGATTTTCGCGATACTCCTGCTCAATGAGAAGACTCAGGAATTACGCTTTCGCTTTCAAGTGGGATATCCGCCAGAGTTTGCCGAACGTACCCGCGTCAAGGTCGGCGAAGGAGTAACCGGACAGTCTGCCCAATTGCGGCAAACGATTTTTGTCGATGATGTTACCAAGGATCCGCGATACATCGCAGCCCTCCCCAACGTTTGCTCCGAATTGGCCGTGCCGCTGATCGCCAAGAATCGCGTCATTGGTGTCATCGATCTGGAGGCCCGCACGCCGGGCTATTTCACCGAAGAGCATAGCCGGCTGCTGACGCTGCTCGCTTCAAGAATCGCCAGCGGAATCGAAAACGCGCAGCTTTACACTCGCACCACTCGGCAAGCCCGCATCCTCGGACTGCTGAACGACATTGCCCGCGAGCTATCGTCCATCTTGAATCTCGACGAGCTGTTAAGCCGGGTCGCCGAGCTTTTGCGTAAGCTGATCGACTACCAGATGTTTAGCATTCTGCTACTCGATTCTTCCGGCGAAAAGCTACAGCATCGTTTTTCGCTACGCTTCCACGAAAATATTCATCTCAAGCATGAGGTTCCCTTGGGACGCGGACTCGTCGGGCATGCCGCGCAAAGCGGACACGCGGTATTGGTGCCCGACGTGACCAAGGATCCTCGCTACGTGGAGGGTAATCCTGAAACCGGCTCGGAACTGGCCGTGCCACTGATTTACAAAGACAAAGTGATCGGAGTGCTGGACCTGGAGCACACGCGGCGCGGTTTTTTTACCGATGACCACCGACGCACCATGATGACGTTGGCCGCGCAAGTCGCGATTGCGATTGAAAATGCGCGACTGTACGAAGAAATTGCTCGCCAGGAACGCCGCCTGGAGCGGGACTTGGCGTTGGCTCGCGAATTGCAAATGCGCCTGCTCCCACAGGCGCGCCCCAAGCTCGCGCATTTGGATCTTGCCGCGAAATTTATCCCAGCCCGCGCCATCGGCGGGGATCTGTACGATTTCATTCCCTACTCTCTCTCGCGGCTGGGAATTGTTATTGGCGACGTGAGCGGCAAAGGCGCGCCTGCCGCCATTTACGCCGCGCTGGTCAGCGGTATTCTGCGCTCGCACGCACCCATCGAGCCGGGCCCCGCCGAAATGCTCAAGGCGGTGAACATGTCGCTGGCAGAGCGGCGAATTGAAGCGCAATTCGTCTCGCTCATCTACGCGGTTTGGGAGGACGAGCAGCGCACCCTGTTGGTAGCCAACTCCGGTCTGCCGCGCCCTGTCTACGTTCACGACGGCAAGAATCAGGTAATTGAAGCCACAGGCCTGCCGCTTGGCCTTTTCGATGATGCGGACTACGACGAGTTTACCTTTCGAATGAAGCCCGGAGACATGTTTGTCTTCTTCAGCGACGGCATCCTCGACGCACGCAACCGCAAGGGAGACCTCTTTGGCCGGGGACGCGTGGAGAAAATTATTGCCGACTGCGCTGGCAAATCCGCAGACTGCGTCGTGGACTCGCTTTTCAAAGCGGCGGCCGAGCATTCTGCCGGAGTGGAAACTTTCGACGATCAGACGGTTGTTGCAATTAAGGTAAAAGATGGTCCCGCCGCTGGGTCTTCCAAGCGAAAATGACCCGGTCTGACCGAGTTACGCGAGTGCAGAACCTTTATTCCGAACGGCCACCCGGATTTGTTTTTCGCCGTCGCACAAAAGCCCGATCGAAAACTGCTGCAGACCTCGACGAACTACACTGCGACAATGTGCCGTTAGCGACGCTCGCCGAGCGTTACGGAACTCCTCTTTACGTTTACTCGGAAACTGCAATCAGGGACCGCCTGGCAACATTTGAGAAAGCCTTTCGGAATGTCCCACATACTATCTGTTACTCCGTAAAAGCAAACTCGAATCTAAATATCTTGCGCCTGCTGGCGCGGCGGGAATGTGGCTTTGACGTTGTGTCAGGCGGAGAACTGGAGCGCGTGCTGGTTGCCGACCGCCGTGCCGCAAAGAAAGTCGTCTTCTCCGGCGTCGGCAAATCCCGTGAGGAGATGACCGCCGCACTGAAGGCCGGCATTCTATTGTTTAACGTAGAAAGCGCCTCGGAACTCACGGCCTTGGGCGAGTGCGCATCGAAACTGCGCAAAATGGCGCGGGTCGCTCTCCGAGTCAACCCCGATGTTGCCGCAGAAACGCACCCTTACATTTCTACTGGTCTACATAAACACAAGTTCGGAGTGCCTATTCGCACGGCGCGCGCCCTCTACGCTGAAGCCTCCCGATTGCAATATTTGAAAGTTGCTGGCGTGAGCGTGCACATCGGATCACAAATTACCGACGTCGCGCCCTTCGCAGAAACGGTGATGCGGCTTGCTGACTTTGTTCGCGACCTGCGGGCCGACGAGCACAAGATCGACTACGTCGACATCGGCGGCGGTCTTGGTATTGCGTATCAAGAACCCGCCACAGACTTTGCCAATTATGTTGCCGACTATGCACAAGCTGTGACACGTCCCTTGCGCGGCTTGAATGTGCATTTGTTGCTCGAGCCAGGAAGGTCGATTGTCGGATCAGCCGGCATATTGCTCACCTCAGTGATCTACAAAAAAGAAAACGATGACAAGCGCTTTCTAATTGTAGACGCGGCAATGAACGATCTGATCCGGCCGGCACTTTACACTGCATACCATGAAATCGTTCCCGTAGTTGGAAGTCGACGCCAAGCAAGAGGAGATTCACGAGATAAACCAGAGACCGTCGATGTCGTAGGCCCCGTATGTGAATCCGGAGACTTCTTTGCGCGTGATCGCGAGTTGCCCCGAGTCGAAGAGGGCGACTTACTCGCGATTCTGGATGCCGGAGCTTATGGAATGGCACTGGCGTCAAACTACAACACGCGTCCACGGCCTGCGGAAACTCTGGTCCGCGGAACGTCGGCCAAGATCATCCGGCGTCGAGAGAAAGTGTGTGACCTATACGCGGCCGAGCTTTAATCGACAACGCGTCTTAACTTTAATCGACAACGTTTCTTTCGCACCTGCGCTTATCGTTCTCCCCACTTTAACTTAGTGCGGAGCACATGGAAGAAGTCGGTGCTGGTTCGGAACAAGCTAACCTTGTGCTCGGACCGGCGGCACCGAACTCTGTCTCCATCTCTCAGATCGAGGCCCGGTTGACCATCCATGCTGAGGTATGCAACTTCCTCGTCGCTGCGGAGCAGGATCTCGACCACAGCTGAATCCGGCACGATCAGCGGACGATGCGTAAGAGAATGCGGAGCCACCGGTGTGATCACAAACGCATTCACCGTCGGCATGACCACCGGACCGCCTGCCGAAAGCGAGTAAGCGGTCGAACCTGTCGGGGTCGCAACGATCATTCCGTCAGCGCGATAATTTGTGACAAATGCGCCATCGACAAACAGTTCATATGTATTCAGCCGAGCCAGCGCTGTTTTGTTCACGACGACATCGTTAAAAGCCAAATAGCTTCCCGGCGTCGCGTCGCCACGCAACAACTCGCAGCGCATTAAAGTACGCTGCTCCACAGGAGCCTTCCCCTGCGAGATGGTATCGAGCATTGAGAATAGCGACGAAAGTGGAACGTCCGTGAGAAAACCCAGAGAACCAAGATTCACGCCGAGCAAGGGCGCGTCCATTTCGGCGGTCGCTCGAACCGCAGAAAGCAGCGTACCGTCGCCGCCGAAGACCACGACTAGATCCAACGATTGCGACGACATCTGCGCGCGGGTCACTTCTTCCTGTCGCCGGTCACAATACTTCGCAGTCTCCGGATCGACAATGACGCGGTACCCGTGAGCGTGAAGCCATGCCAAAAGTTCGGGGATAACACGCTCGAGCTCGGGCCGCGCCGAACGCGAGATGACGGCTGCAGTTCTTGATCGGGAAGAAGATTGGGAGCTTGTCATAGACAAAGGGAGATTGTACAGAATCCACGGAAAGAAACACTCAATTGCGAAGGACGGGAGCACAGAAGCATCAAAAGCTCCCCAGAAGAAGAAACTCGCGATTCCCTTCCGTGCCTAGAATCGGAGACTCTATGACATCGGTGTAGGCACAACCAAGGTCGAGCAGCGCGGTCTTCACTCTTTCAACCGCGGCGAGTTGCGCCGCTTCGTCTCGCACAATGCCACCCTTACCGACGAATTCCCTTCCCGCCTCGAACTGCGGCTTCACCAGGACCACTATCTGCCTGCCTCGGCGTTCACCAGCAGATTGAGGGAACGCGGCATTCACAACCGGAGGAAGAACGAGTGTAGCGGAGATAAACGCA
>CAYOVU010000024.1:0-8430 GCA_964407505.1 uncultured Acidobacteriaceae bacterium
ACACATCTGTAGTGGCGTCCCGAGCTCCCGGAACGGAAGGCCAGAACGAACCTGCTCAACCAGGTGGGCTGGACGGCAAGAAAAACTCCGGCCAGAGGAGAAGTGTTTTTTTCTTGACTCCTTTTATGGAACTTATCAGGCTCTACCGACGGTGTGTAACAGTCGCGTCAAATATACTGTGTGCTAATATCGGCCACGATGCCTCAATACAATTGAGGGCGCGCGATCCGTCGGCTCGCCCTCGCCTCTGCGCTTTCTGTGCTCGCGGCCTTTCGAGCCCACACCAGTTGGGGCGTCTGGCCTCTCAATTTCTGCACGGGCGGATTTATGGGCGGGGTCCAATTTGTAGTGCAACTAGTCGCCGCTCGTTGGGAAAAATGGCAGTCGCCATGCACAGTACAACCTCAGCGGCGTGAGGGATCTGATCCGCGTTTGAAATGCCGCTGGAAGCAAAGTACTTGCGCTTTCGTGGAATCATCAGGTGCCAGGAAATCGGGCCAGAGGGTGCCAGCTTTCTAGGCGCTCCCGCTCGTCTCTCATGACACAATCCACGCAAGAGACCTGTCAAAACGTCCACCGGACTGCGCACCTGAGACGATCAACGTCACGGAGATTTTATGAATACTTGCAAAGTCACCATCGGCTCCCTACTTGGCCTTACCTTGCTCGTACTCACCTCCAGCTGCGGCGGCGGTGGCATCATGGGCGGCGGTACCGGTGGAGGCGGTGGCCCTGTGGGCCCCAGCCTTTACGTAACCACGAACCCTGACCTGGTTTTCTCTCCGCCTATATCGAGCATTTTGCAGTTTTCGAGTGATTCCAACGGAAGCGTTTCGCCATCCTCCACCGTCAAAGGGCCATCAGGCATCACTTTCGAAGGACTGGCTGTGGATGTGACGGGGAATCTGTATGTCGGCGGTTCGATACCCAGCAATAATCCCGCCTCCCAAGGACAGTTGGAGGTTCTGGTCTATGCGCCCGGATCGAACGGAATGGCAAATCCCATGAGAACGATAGCAGGCAATTCGACCGGCCTCGGAGGGTTCACGCAGAATTCAATAAGCGGGCTCGCTGTGGATAGCTCCGGGAACGTTTATGTCTCTTCATACCTTGTTCAGGGTGGTCTCATCAACCCGGGCATCTCGGTTTTTCCTTCCACAGCCAACGGCGACGTCGCACCAGCAAACGTCATCACCATGACCGGCAACGCTACTCTCTCACCGGGCCAGATCGCACTCGACCCTGCCGGAAATATTTATGTCGCGGCCGTGGCCCTGAGCGGCCCCGGAGCCATTCTCATCTTCGCCTCCGACTCAACTGGAACTGTGCCGCCCACCAGCACTCTTGCCGGTCCCGACACCATGATCAATCAACTCGTCGGTGTTGCCGTTGATGGCGCGGGGAATATCTACGTAGCTAACGGGAATAGCGGGGGCGCGATGCCAAGTATTCTGGAGTTCAGCGCGGGTTCCACTGGAAATGTCGCTCCGATCCGCACCATCTCCGGTTCTGCGACCATGCTGGGCGCACCCGGAAACCTCACCGTGGATAGCGCTGGAAATATCTACGTTCTCAACGAACTCAACATCTTAAAATTTTCCCCCACTGCGACGGGGAATGCTGCACCCGCCGCCACCATCTCATCAACGTTGATCGGAAATTTCAACATCGCTGTGCAATAGCTGACGATGCGACGAGCATCGTCAGCCTGCCTGCCGTGAGTGATTTTGCGAAGGGAGGACGGCTCCTTTGCCTCAAGCCGGCCGAAGGATCTCTCCTGGTTTTTCTCCGCGCCCCAATTCCACCACGCGCCTTCTGAACCGCATCGCCACACGAGCCAAGCCGCATTAATCCCCGGCACTCTCGGGAACGTTCCAGGTCACGATCACCGTCAAAATCGTTGCAAAAACCACCAGCAAACCAATCGCTCTCCGTTGCGTTTTTGGTTTCTCCATATTCTTCTCCTCGCAGTGGAACGGCGCGAACGCGCTGCGCCACCGGAAATTGCCTGCGGACGCCTGCGCGGCAGACGGCCTACCTTTGCCTATCGTCAGGTCCTGTTCGGTCCGCTAGTTGCATGCGCTTTCGACCTTGCGCGAAATAGCATCCTCCGATAGCCAAAAACAACAGCCCGATAACAATTACCGCCTCTATAATTATGGTCTGCGGCATACGTATCACACTTCCGCGAGCCTCAGTGGTGAGCCGCCATTCTGAATAACTTCGACTTATCCAGAACAATCTCAAAGCTACGCTGTGCATCTTGATTGCCATCGGGGCGGGGAACTGTGCGATTGAATTCAGGCATTTGAAGGCTCATGCCGGCTGCTGCGTAGTCGCGCCGCAAAACCCTACCAAGCAATTTTTCCGGCACACTCGACCTTTTGTCGTACCAGCGCCTTGGTACGCCGCTGGCCTGCCCGCCCGGCCCGCACCAGCGCCGTTTCACCCAGAGAGCATGCCAGTGGCATGCTCGAAGGGAGGTGCGACACAAGCTAGTCGGGCATGTATCCTTGGGCTATGACACGTAGCGGCTTGAGCATTTTTTTCCATCCCAAAATTTGGATGTAAGACCCGCCACCCTCATCGACCTCCCAGCGGTTGAAATCAGGATCAAGAAGAGAGGGGAAGAATGCTTCGAGGATTGAGTGTATTCCCACATACAGAAATACGAGATAAGGAAGAAGCCTGGGGAAAAATGTGAACTTATTCACTGTGCGAAATTACCAGATTTAGGCGCTTCGCGAACCAAGTATTGTTCAAGCCCTGATTAACTCTCTTACGGGCAAGTGGATTTTCGCAGTTTCCGGTAACGACTAACAGCTTGTTGAAAAAGGCTTCTGAACTCGCCATTGCGAGCGCAGCAAGGAATTCCTCCTCGCTGAAAGCCAACAAATAGAGAGATTCCAGGTCGCCGCGTACCTCGAAATGACGACCCGAAAGAGTATTTCAACAAGCTGCTAATCGGGCAGTTGGACGCCGTCCCGGACTATAATCCACGCTCGAATGTAGGAGTTACCGACGCGAGGAGCCATGAACAACCTATTTCGACTTGCGCTGATACTCGTGTTCTGTTTGGCTGGAACGGCGCGAGCACAGGATACAAGCTCAACTAGTTTTCAGCCCGTCCCTGAATTGGGCTACCGAGTCGTCCCGGATTTCTTTCATTCGTCAGACGGAATGGGTGTTGGAGAAGCCTCGGCGGTGGCATTGAATTCGAAAGGGCACATTTTTCTGTTTCAGCGGGCTGAGCCCATGCTCGCCGAGTACGACGAGAATGGGAGCTACCTTCGCAGCCTTGGTAGCGGGCTTTTCACCCATCCGCACGGATTGCGAATCGATAAGGATGACAATCTGTGGACGACGGATGACGGAAGTCATCTGGTATTGAAGCTGAGTTCAGCCGGGCGAGTTCTGTTGGTGCTCGGCCGCAAAAACGTTGCCGCAGAGTCAGACTGGCTATTCAATCAGCCCACGGACGTAGCCTTCGGCAAGAACGGGGACATCTATGTTTCCGACGGATACGGAAACTCTCGTGTTGTGAAGTTCGATCGCGACGGAAGTTTTCTGAAAGCTTGGGGAAAGTACGGGACAGGGCCCGGCGAGTTCAATTTGCCGCACAGTGTCGTGGTGGACGCGCAAGGAAACGTTTACGTCGGGGATCGCGAGAATCAGCGGATAGAAATCTTCGATGCAGACGGAAATTTTCTAAAGCAATGGACGGGCATCGGATATCCATACGGTCTTTTCATAACCGCCGACCAACACGTTTGGATGATCGACGGAGGATATGACCGAATCGTTGAACTCGATAGAAATGGGAAAATCATCGGCGCACTCGGCGAGCCGGGGCACGCGCCTGGACAGCTTGCGTGGGGACATTTTTTAGCCATCGGAAGAGATGGAAAAATATACGTCGCGGACGTGTTGAATTGGCGATTCCAGGTGTATGTCCCGACAGGCTCGACCGGGAAAATGGCGAAGTACGTACCTTCGAGAAGAATGTTTTGGGACCGCGTGGCAAGCTCGGGTTGGTCCACTCGAACGAGCGTGCCAAAGAACTGAGTCCGCCTCGATGAAAGCGGGCTGTCTTCGCGAACTAACCTCCAACTGGGATTGCTCCAGGGAACTTGTCCGATTACGGCTAATCAGGCAACTGGAAATTAACCAACGCTTCCGATTCCATCCGTGTTAGCGTTTCCGGATGAAGCCGGACGCAGTTCTCAGCGTGGTGTTCGCCGGATTGCTGCTGGCACACGGCTCTTCGCTGTCAGCCGCTTTTCAAAGCGCCCCTCCGAGCAACGATCCTAGAACGATTACAATCGACGTTCTGAAACAATCTGGCCTGCACCTCCCAGACGAGGTTCCCAGTCTCATAGAGTTCGTGGCAAAGCAAGGCGCGCAAACGGACTGCGAATCGATCAGTGTTGAGTGGACTTCCCTTCCTGGATCGAAGAAGCTCGCCCGTGAAGCGGACGCTGATGGACCGGATTTCCCGGAAACGCTTTCCATCGCGTCCCGAAAATCATTTTCAATTTGCGATGTAAAAACCTATCGCACCTTCCCGGCGACGATCCCATTTTTCGATTTTGTGGTATTCGGAGTTTCCGCTGACGGCACGATTCGAGGATTTCAGATGACTACCGACCCGCGCCTCAACATCGTCGATTGTTTCGTCGTGCCCGGCCTGAAGCAGCTGCCGAACGATCAGTGTGGCAGATTCATTTGGGGGAAAGGCCTAGTGGAGATTTGGATGCCGCGCGATCCGGAGATTGCGCGCTTGATTTTCTTCGTACGAAAATACGACTCACCGCCTGGCTACTGGCACATCGTTCGAGTTGGGTCAGTGGACCTGCCCTCTGAGGCTCTCATCAACAAACCTGCCGAGTCGTCGAACTCCCCGGGTCCCAACTAAACGCTAGAGAGTAACGCAGTATTGTGCTCGGACGAATCAGGGACAAAAGTCCGGGTAACTGATTAACGCATAAACCGGAAACCGGACGTCCGGTAACGCGACTTGCCAGGCAAGTGAAATCGAATCGCTGGATGGGGACCGTTCCATCCACATTGACCTACGTCGAATCCGCAAGCATTACTAAATGGCTGCAGCCCGTCCGCTAAAGCAATGAGGAAAACCATCCGGAGCTTCACTCCTCGTTCTTCCACTTCATCTGATAAATCTGTGTCACGCTGGTATCGCTCATCACAGCGACCTGGCCCTCTGGCGTGAAGGATATGAAATCCTGCGCTCCTTCGGTGAGTACGTTCAAACCCGTGAGCTTTGTGGAGAACTCCCACCTCCCGTCTGGCACCGTCAGCCGGTAAACTCCGATTTGCTCGCCCGCTGCGGCTTCCTGCGGGTCGAGCGTCATATAAAGTGACTTCGAATCCGGCGCCCACACAAAAAATCCCCAATCGTGTTGAAAAACCTTCAACTGTTTCCACTGCTTTGTCTTCACGGAATAAATCGCCATGCTCTTCGGTGGATTTTGAATTCCTGCCAGGTACTGCCCGTCGGGCGACCACAATGGCGCATAGTAGCCATCGGATCCCGGCATGGTTGACACCTTTCTCGTCGCCAGATCCAGAATACGTATGCGGAAGTGTCCCGCGATCGGGTAATCGTTAAAGTAGATGGACTTCCCGTCCGGCGACCAGCTCGGTAGTACTTCCTGGAAACCCTCCGACGTCAGCTTTTCCGGTGCGCCACTCTCTACGCTGACGCGATAAATCTCATTCCAGTCCGAATACGCGATCCATTTGCTGTCCGGCGACCACGTGGGCATCTGTGCCAGAGTATCCGTGAGTTGCAACTTCTCGCTACCGTCAATCTTGCACCGCCACAAATAACCTCTCGGATAATCCGTGTACGCCATCCATTTTCGGTCCGATGACACCACCAGCTGCACCGCAGGCAGTCCGCCCAGATACGGCAAGAATCGCCTTTCCTTTTCGTTGTAGAAATGCATCGAGCCTTGCGCCAAACGCCCCACCACGAACATTCCCTTGCCATCCCGGCTCGGCGCCATGGCCGTCACTTCAGGTTGGCCCGGCGTCAATCGCACGGCGTACGGCTTCTGCCAGAACTCGTACCACCTTGGCTCTAAATATTCGTAAAGATTGTTAGCTCTATCTTTGTACGAGCCAAAAACAAAGTGCTTGCCACCCGGCGTCCAGATACCGCCGTAAACGCCGGCGTCCTCTGGCCAATGCTGAGGAAGAGGAAGTAGATGCGGATTACTGCCGTCCACATTCAACTCCCAGATCCTCGTAAGATCGTCCTCGAGGGTGCTTCGCGAAACCGTGACACGAAGTTTTTTGGAGCCCGGCGAAAAAGCGGGATTGCCCGGCACCATATGGTGAGTGTTCCAGATTTCCTTTACGTTTTGTCCGTCGCTGTCACACACGTAGACCGATTCCTTTTCATTGAACGCAATCAACTTCCCATCTGGGGAATAACTTGCGCCGCGCCCCGTGATATTTCCCAGCCGTTTCGCCGCACCTCCCAGTACGGGCATGGTCCATATGGTTCCCCGCTGTGTTTCGTCGTTCAGATCGCTCTGCAGCAACAAGAACTCAGAGCCGTCAGGAGAAATGTCCAGGATAAGCATCGAGCCGATCGCGGCGCGCAGAGGCGCCGTGGCTCCGCCCTTTATGGACATCTCGACGCGATTCTGTCCGCTGAGGAAATAAACACGCGCTCCGTCCGTGAAGATCGCGGCACCTTTGGTTTCGCTTGAGAAGGTGAGCTGTTCCATCGCCAGCGGCGCAGAATCGGCGGGCGTGCCGCGGCCGCTGAGCGCAACCCACGCGGCGGCGCAGAGCACCGCCGCGGTCCCCATCCAGATCCACTTCCGCGACTTCTCTCGCTTTAGCGGCTCTGCCGCGAGCGCGGTATGCGATCGTTCCGTCTCCTTCTTCATCAGCCGGCGCAAATCCACCATCAATTCATGCGCCGTCTGATATCGGTCCTCCCGATCCTTCTCCAACGTCTTCACCACAATTCGCTGCAGTTCTTCGGGCACCTGGGGATTCAACTCGCGTACAGGTATCGGATCTTTGTGCAGAATCGCCCCGATGATCGATACTGGAGATTCTCCGAGAAACGCCCGCTTACCCGTGGCCATCTCATACAGCACGATCCCGAACGAAAAGATGTCGCTCCGGGCGTCGATATCCTGGTCCTGCGCCTGTTCCGGGGACATGTACGCCACGGTCCCCACAATGGCGCCGCGTTCGGTGATCGGATTTGAAAGCGTCGGCGCATCGCCGATCGGCGTGCTATCCGGCACCACGCGTTTCGCCAGCCCGAAGTCGGCCAGCTTCACCTCACCCCGGCTCGTCACAAAAATGTTGGATGGCTTCACATCTCTGTGGACGATCCCGTTCTTGTGCGCAACCTCCAGCGCTGCGGCGATCTGCATCGCATACTCCAGCAACGTTTCCAGCGCCAGCGGAGGCGGTCCGATCTTCTGCTTCAGCGTCTGCCCTTCCAGCAGCTCCATGGCGATGAATGTCTGGCCGTCCTGCTCGCCGATGTCATACACAGTGCAGATGTTGTGGTGATTTAGCGTGGATGATGCCTGCGCCTCGCGCTGAAAACGCGCCTGCGCGTGTGCATCCCGCTGTCCTTCAGGTGGGAGAAACTTGAGAGCCACGAAACGTCCCAGGCGGGTGTCCTCAGCTTTATACACCACCCCGTTGCCACCAGCGCCAAGCTTCTCGACAATGCGGTACCGCGATGTCGTAGGGCTGCTGGCTGGTGTCCGTGGGTCCTCCATTCTCGGCGTATCTTAGGTGTGTATATCCATCCAAGTCAATCAAGCGGGGTTGGCGGGGTTGGCGCCTGTCCGCTCGTCATAATTCACACCAGCTCCTTCCTTTTCCCACGCACTGTCGTATGAATGGGCTCGGCAACCGAGCTGCTTTGCGTGTGCCCGGAGCGGTCACCTGGACGATTAACGCTTACCGGACAAAAGAGCAATGCCGCGCTACGCGACTTTACCGATCTGCAAACGTCACGTATCACGCTTACCGTATAGCGTGACCGTTTCCAGCACCCACTTCTCCGGCCGGGGCGTTCATCGGCAGCTGAGAATGCTGGACACACACTAACGCACTGCCAAGGTAAATTTTGCTCGTCCTAGTACCTCAATAAATCCACTTACATATTTCTCGTTTCCATGATTTTCCGTGGATGGGGCGAAATTTTGCTTGACGATAAACACTTACTTATATAAGTTGTACGTTATGCATGATCTAGATGCTGCTTTCTCTGCTTTGGCCGACCCGACGCGTCGGGCGATTCTTGCGCGCCTTGCCAAGGGGGAGGCCACCGTCAATGAATTGGCAGAGCCGTTCGAGATGACGCAACCCGCAATCTCCCAGCACCTGAAGGTGCTCGAAGATGCGGGACTAATCGTTCGCCGA
>CAYOVU010000025.1:0-46033 GCA_964407505.1 uncultured Acidobacteriaceae bacterium
ACCGGTCTCACTTACATTCCCGTCAATGAAGTTGGATTCAACTACAAGTCGCCGGAAGATTTCGAATTTAAGAATTTGGCATTGAATTTTGGCATCGACATGGTAGCTGCGGGCCTGCCTCAAGATCCCAAGATCAAAAAGGCGATTCTCGACAGCGTCAAAGGAAGATTGGTGGCGTGGAATCCGGTGCAGCAGAAAGAGGCTTGGTCGATCGAGCGGCCGGGACCTTGGAATGGCGGCACACTCGCCACGGCGGGAAATCTTGTTTTCGAAGGCACCGCCGCAGGACGCTTCGAAGCGTACCGTGCGGATTCCGGTGATAAAGTGTGGTCGTTCGATGCGCAAACCGGTGTGATGGCAGGGCCGGCGACCTACACCGTGAATGGAGAGCAGTATGTGGCCGTGCTCGCGGGTTGGGGCGGAGTCTTCCCGCTGGTCGCGGGCGAGGTCGCGTTCAAATCAGGACGCGTGCGGAACATCAGCCGGATGCTGGTATTCAAGTTGGATGGAAAGGGGAGGCTTCCGGCGCTATCGCCTGACGAAGAACCTGTCTTGAGTCCGCCGCCATCGACTGCTACTGCAGCCCAGATTCACAATGGAGAGGCAATTTACCAGCGGTTTTGTTCCGGCTGCCACGGAGACGTGGCGGTCAGCGGTGGAGTGCTGCCGGACCTTCGTCATTCGACTGCGCTCACCGACGATCGGTGGTTCAGGATTGTTCGCGACGGCACATTGCAGTCGGGCGGGATGGTTGCCTTTGGTAAAGAAGTATCGCAACAAGACGCAGCCGATATTCGCGCCTATGTTATTTTTCGAGCGAACCAGGGTATGAGTGAGACAAAAACTGATTCAAAAAAGTGAAGGTCTCAGTTCTATCGAGAGATTAGATGTTTGTCGTATCGGTCTCGTGTGCTGTTACTCGTTAGTGTTGTGAAAATACTTTCTGCATAGTTCTTTTCAAAGGCACTTGGAAGTAACCTAGCAGGCACGGAAAAGTAACCAAATATCGCGCGACATACCCGCTGCAAGTTCCATAATTTTCACTTGTAACTGCGACGTTCACTGGATTACAGTGATGCCGCTTCGTTGCCCTCATCGTCGTCGTCGAAGACGAAATCATGTGGGGCCATCGAACCACGTTGTTCCGGTGAGATATATGAAATCACGTCGTGTTGTTGCCCGCCTGTGCGGTCTGTTCATTGTTTTCGCCTTTACTCAGTTTGCTGCGGCGCAAGCCATCAGCAATGCCGTATTGAATGGAACCGTGACAGACGCGGGAGGACGAACTGTTGCCAATGCCGCAGTTACCGTCCGCTCACTCGACACCAATCAGACTTTCAGCGCTACCGCTAACGAAACGGGCTATTATGCAGTCCCCAGCCTGCCGCCGGGACGTTACGAGATCAGCGTGACCGCACCTGGCTTCGGAAAGTACACACGCACAGGAGTGGAAGTTACGGTGGGTCAAACCGCGACCATCAACGTGAGTCTCAAAGTGGCGGCGGTCAACGAATCGATCACCATCACCACCGAAGCTCCGGTACTGGAAACAACGCGCACTGAAATCAGTCAGGTGATTGAGACGCAGGAGATTCAATCCCTGCCCATCAGCGGCCGGCTGTTCACGGATTTTGCTCTGCTGGCGCCAAGTGTTGCCACGAGCCGAACCGCTCTCGGAACCACCTTCACCGAGTTCGAAGTAACCCAAATCTCGTTTGGCGGCATGCGCTCATTCAGCAACGAGATCACGGTAGACGGCGCCGACTTCGTCAACACACTCAGCGGCGTGCAACGGGCGACGCCACCGCAGGATTCGGTGCAGGAATTTCGCGTCGTCAACAACAGCTTTGGCGCCGATTATGGCCGCGCGCTTGGCGGCATCGTGAACATCGTCACCAAGTCCGGCAGCAACGATTTTCACGGTTCGGTCTATGACTACCTGCAAAATAGCGCCCTCGACGCGCGTTCCCTTCTTCAGCCTGCGCCCTTGCCTCATTCGTTGCGGCAAAATCAATACGGCGGCACGCTTGGCGGCCCAATTCGCAAAGATAAAACCTTCTTCTACCTGAACTATGAGGGCAGGCGAAGCGGCCAATCTCCCACTTACGCTCCGGACCTAGCTAATAACATTGCAAACATCGATCAAGCCAAGATTTATCTGGGACTCTCTCCGGAGGGCTGCAATCTGCCTCCTGCGCAATGCACAGGTTCGCCTTTTTCGTATCTCAATTCAGTGTTGAAGACGGTGAATAACGACTATGGGTTTGGAAGAATCGACCACCAGATCAACACTAACAACCGTTTGGCGCTTCGCTATGTGGTCGAGGACGCACGAGACGGCGGCGAACTGATCGGCAACACAGAAGATGGCGGCGGCATTGGTTCTCCCAGCGGCGCGCGTAATCTCTTTATCCGCGATCAGTCGCTCGTTGGGACGCTGGATTCAGTCCTGAAGCCGAACCTTGTCAATACGGTTCTGGGGCAATATTCGCGGCGGCACTATAACTTTCCCGGGGCAACGGGCGAACCTGATTTGAGCATCGTGAATGACCTGGAAATGGGACACAACTTCGGCACCTACGATGCGATCTATGAAAGCCGCGTGCAGGGATCGGAATCGCTTTCCTGGGTGAAAGGCAATCACGTCGCAAAGTTTGGATTCGATGCGAACTATGTGTGGAGTTACAACAACTATCCCGGCTTCACGCCGGAGCGTGTACTGATTCCGAATCTCGATTGCATGTACGCATTTGCCGACACCATCAGCCTTTTGACCACTGGTACCTATGGAACAGTTCCCGGCGCCGCCGATTGCCCGCTCGGTCCCCAAGCCGATGGTGTGTCCTTTCTTTACTGGGGAGTTTCGGTTCCACGCACCGGCTTTGTGAATGGCTACGTTCCCTCCCCCGCAACCGGCGGCGGATTTGGCAGCGGCTGGCCGAATGCGTTTCCCACAAACCAGTACTCCAATTTTGCATACAGTTTGAACCACGGCTACTGGGGAGTTTTTGCGGAAGATCAATGGCGAGTCACTCCAAAGCTCACGTTGAATTATGGGTTGCGATGGGATGTCGAAACCGGCCTGGGAAGCACCATCAACTCGGACTACCGAGCTTTCCAACCGCGCATTGGATTTGCTTATTCTCCGGATTCCAAAACCGTTATCCGAGCCGGTTCGGGGATCTTTTTTGATCGCAACAATCTGACGTTTTTCTTCACCACAGGAAATCAGAAAGCCCTCCCCGGATATTTCTGCAATCCCCCAAGTGCCGACCCTGGGTGCGCCGGATTTGGTCAAGGAGTGAAAGTTCCGATGATCCACAACGGAGCAGCCAACGGCGGATGGCAACTCTCCGCAGACCCGGGTTACCCTGGGACTCCGTCGCTTCCGTGTCCGGCACTGGGTCTGCCCCCGGCTCTTTGCTCGCAACTCCCCACTACCAACCCGGCTCAGCAGACAATAAGCATCGCAGCTCTGCAGGCTCTCAGCATCCTCGGCGATGGACCGAATGCTTATCCTCCAGTGAGCCTGACCGGACCCTGCACAGCGAATCCGATAACGGGCGCACCGACTGGCGCCTGCGGTGTAGGTTCTGGCGGTATTCAGCGTAACGCGAGACTTCCCTACGCGGAACAAGCCAGCTTCGAGATTGACCGTCAGATGGGGAAAGGTCTTACGCTACAGGTGGGATACCTTTTCGTGGGAGCGCACAAACTTGTGCGTGGGAATAACATTAACGTTCCCTGCCCTTACGGTACAGCGAAGCCTTCCAATCCTTATTATGCCCAGGGTCTGCTCGATCCGAGCGGCAATCTCTCTCCTTGCAGTGGAACGCCCATCCTTGGGCCGTTGGGTTTAGGGCCATTTTTTAATTGGCTAGGTCCTGCAAGCCCAATTCCCCCATCTTTTGCACCGCCGAACCCTCAACTTCCCGTTAATCCAAGCGGCTTGGAATTTGGCGTGCCCGGCGGAGTCGGCGCTCCGCCAACCCTGAGCGGCGGCCTTCTCGATTACAACAACGACGTAGCGAACGCTGTCTATCATGGCCTGACGGTCACTGCATTGGAACGCCTCGGCAAGCTGTTCACCCTGACGGCCAATTACACGTACTCTCACACCATCGACAATGGCAATTTCACCACGTTCATCAACCTGCCGCCCAACCAGTTCGATTACGCTTCAGAACGCGGCAACTCAAACCAGGACGTTCGCAACCATTTGGTGACAAACTTCACGGCGACCGCCCCGTCCCACAGTTTCGCGCGTAACTTCCAATTCAGCAGCATCATCACGCTGCAGTCCGGTCGACCCTTCACGTTGTTTGCTGGAGAAAATGTCTTTGGCGATGTGGCCGGCCTCAGCACGGATCGTGTTGGAGGGCTGGGCGGCGTCTGCACCAGCGTTTCGAACTGCAACACAACCATCGGACGAAACACCTACGTCGGCGATACGTTGTATTCTTTCGATCTGCGTCTCTCTCGATTTTTCCAGCTTCGTGAGCACCTGCGCCTCGATCTGACAGTCGATGCATTTAACGTGTTCAACCGGGGAAATGTGGACGAAGTGAATTACATCTACGGCTCTCCAGTTTTCTGCGGAAGCACTCCTGCCGTGCCCAAGCACTTCAAGGATGCGACGACGCTGGCCATCGAACAGGGAAATTCGTCGATGTCGTGCGCCTCACAACAGGCTGCTGCGGCTCCCCCGAATTGGCTTGCCCTGGGACTTCTGCCGGTCTCGGTGCCGGGATCTCCGAATGCTACGTTCGGCGAGCCGAGAACTATGCTGAACCCGCGCCAGTTTCAGTTCTCCGCGAAGTTTTCGTTCTGAGAGGAACTGCGGTACAGGAGATATTAGGGACAAATGACTCGACCGGCGAATGAACGCGTGCGATGAATCAATAATCCGGGCTTTGCCTGGCACCCGGAGCTACATGCTCATGCTATAGCTTCTCGTTGACTAGTCTTCCCACTTCCAATCCCGGTATCGGCGCCGCAATTCTGCCTTCAAAAGCTTTCCCGTCGAGGTATGCGGCAGCTCATCGACAAAAACAAAGGCGTCTGGTAACTGCCACTTTGCGAACTTCGGCAACAGGAACTCGCGCAGTTCTTCAGCCGACAAATCCGCTCCGTCGTCGGCCACGATCACGGCCACCGGCCGCTCCTGCCACTTGGGATGCGCAACGGCAACCACAGCGGCTTCGCGAATTTGGGGATGCGCAACCAAAGCATTCTCCAGATCAACCGAACTGATCCATTCGCCGCCCGATTTAATCAAATCTTTTGTGCGATCGACTATTCTTAAATAGCCTTCCTCGTTTACTGTTCCGACGTCGCTGGTGCGAAACCATCCGTCTGTCGTCCATTTGTCATTTTCCGTGGGCAAATTGTAATAGCTTTGAGCTACCCAAGGCCCTCGCAGTTGCACCTCACCCATGGTTTCTCCGTCCCATGGAACCTCACCTTTTTCATTCACCACCCTTCTCTCGACGAACGGAACAGGGATCCCTGCCTGTGCCTTGACCTCGCATTTTTTTTCTTCGGACCAATTCTTCATGTGAGCCTTGAGTTGGCTGGTCGTTGCCTGCGGACTGCTTTCGGTCAAGCCCCAACCTTGCTCGAGGTTCCATCCATATTTCCTCAGCCTTTGGACCAGCGCGAGCGACGGGGCCGCTCCGCCAACCAGGATGCGCATCGGGGGCAACTTCCAACGGCCGGGATTGTGGTCCAGGCATTCCAGAATGCTGTGCCAGACCGTCGGCACGCCCCCGGCAACCGTGACGATCTCTTTTTCACAAAGCTCCAACAGACTTTCCGGCTTGAGGTGCGGGCCGGGTAAAACCTGCTTCGCTCCGACCAAAGTTGCAGCATACGAGAGTCCCCATCCGTTCACATGAAACATGGAAACGATCGGCAGTACGGTGTCGGCATTACAAATCGCAAAGTTGTCGACCGTCGTGATCAGAAACGAGTGCAGCATCACGGAGCGGTGCGTGTACACGACACCCTTTGGAACGCCAGTGGTTCCCGAGGTGTAACACAAAGACGCGGCTTCATTTTCGTCGAGATCAGGATATTGAAAGCTTCCAGAAGCAGTGCTCAGAAAATCTTCATAGTCCTCGAGTTTCGTTCCAGTTGTACGGCCCGACCAGCCCACAACGATGACACGTTCAAATTGAACTTGATCTTGAATCTTTTCATATAACGGCAGCAGAACGTCGTCGACGATCAGAAATCGATCTTGCGCATGGTTGGCAATATAGGCGATCTCAGTTGGCGCCAGCCTCAGATTCAGTGTGTGCAGCACACTACCGGAAATCGGAATACCGAAATAGGCCTCCAGATGCGCGTAGTGATTCCACATCAGGGTTGCCACACGATCGCCGCGCTTCAGGCCAGCTTTTTGCAAGGCTTCGGCGAGAGCCCGCGATCTGCGATACAGGTCGGCGTAGGCGTAACGGTGAAGCGTATGATCCGGCCGCCGGGAAACGATCTCGGCATTTGAAAAAAATTTTCCCGCCCGCTCCAGGCTGTGAGAGAGCGTCAGCGGATAGTGCATCATGGTTCCTTGCATGCGGAATCCTTACGGTTTCCTTTCAGCGTGTGACTATAAAGATTCTTAAGAGCGGGTGGATCTGCGATGGCGTCCAATCGCCGGATGAAACTGGCGAAAATACTAGAACAAGGGGGTGCGATTTTCTATGAAGAAAGCAACGGAAGGTGCGACTAGCGTCCGGATTTAGCAGATACGCTCTTGGATGGAAGTTGCGCTCGCCTGTCGCGTAAATGAGGCACCGCGCCGATTTGTGTCAGGAAACGGTAGCTGTCGTGAACCGACCATACTTCGACGCACTTGCCGCCAGCGAAAAGATTGATCTGCATTCCAGAAGCTGAAATTTGATTGCCCGTGGGCGCAATGTCAAGGAACTCGCCGCGATGTGTGCCGCTAAAGGTGAACCGGTGAGCTACTTTCTCACCTTCGGCGATGATGTCATCGATCTTCACCTGCAAATCCGGAAAGCCTTTTAAGAGATAGGCGTAGTGGTCGCGTAATCCCACGACGCCGGGTCGGACGCGGCTGGAATATCCGTGGTGTATGACGGAACTGCTGTAGAGCGCTAGGTATCCTTCGAGGTCCCTCAATACTAACCGAGGCCAGCACCGATGAAGCGCATCGACATTTTCTTGTGGCGGCATAATCTTCCTCGCAGGGCATTGGCCCAAAATGCGTGATTTTACAAGCAAGTATAGGGTGATCCAGCAATGAGAACGGCCTCTTGCCCTCAAGTGCGTTTAGTCGAGATTCCTCTTCTGGGAATGCTGGCAGGCACGATCATTTTGAATAAATAGCGTGTAGTTTTCTCTTGGGCAACAGCTAGTTAGTGATCGACGGGTTCTCGATCAGCAAAGCGATTCCCTGCCCGCCTCCGATGCAAGCTGAGGCAATCCCGTAACGCATGCTTGAGCGCTTCAGTTCTCGCGCCAGCGTAAGTGCAAGCCTGACTCCCGTGGCGCCGAGCGGATGCCCGATCGCAATCGCGCCTCCGTTGACATTCAGCTTGTTGCGGTCAAGACCAAGCTCGCGCTGGCAGGCTAGAACCTGCGCACCGAAGGCTTCATTGATTTCAAAACGATCGATCTGATCCAGGCTTAGACCGGACAACTCCAGCAACGATCGAATGGCCGGCACAGGCGCGATGCCCATAATATCTGGAGGGACCCCGACCACCGTCCCGGCCACTACGCGAGCAAGTGGTTTTTTCTTGTGTTGCTTTAAGTATTCGTCGGAAGTTACTAATAAAGATGCTGCTCCGTCCACAATGCCAGAGCTGTTTCCGCCGGTCTGTACTCCGCCGAATGCGGGTTTGAGCTTCGACAAAACTTCCAATGGTGAGGGCCGGATGTGGGTGTCCTGACTCAACTGATCGACCCCGCGCGGCAGTCTGATTTCCCGCGACGAATATTCGGCAAGCTCAAATACCTCACTCGTCAGGGGCGCGATCTCGCCACTCAGGAAGCAAATCTTTTGCGCGGCAATCGCACGCTCAAAGCTCTCCGCGGCGAACTGGTCGACCTCTGCACGAGTGACCCCATATTGTTTCGCCAACTTCTCCGCGGTTCCACCCATGGTTTCGTTTGGACAGGGATCAAGCAGAGCCTCCCAAAGAAAATCCTTGAATTCCACCTGCCCCATGCGAAATCCGCTGCGGTGAGTGTAAGCGGCGATTGGATTCCGCGACATCGACTCAGCTCCGACAACCAGCGCGAGATTCGCCTTCTCCAGCTTGATATTGTCAGCCGCCTGAAGAATGGCCTCTACGCCAGTGCCGCACACACGCTGCACCAAGTGTGCCGGCACATCGATGGGAACGCCAGAATAGAGGCCGATGTGGCGGGGCAGCATATAAGCATCGAAAGAGGCCTGGGCCATGTTCCCGGCCACCACGATGTCTACATCGGCGGGCGCAACGCCGCTTCGCTGGAAAACCGCTCGAGCCGTTTTGATACCGAGGTCTGTGGGAGACACCAGGCCGAGCGCCGTGTTGTATTCGATGAAGGGAGTGCGGACGCCGTCGAGCAGAAATACATCGTCGTAACACGAAAGCAGAGCTTTGGAACGAACACTCATAACAATACTTTATTATCGCGAACTTCCTGGCCGGCAGCGACGAGGCGCGGCAACGGAGAAGTCAGTGGTGTCTCCTGAACCACTGTTCCGACAGGGTTGGCCGGTGCTTCGGGTTTGTGCGTGTGCACGGCTGGCATGCCATAACGAGCCCGATGCCGGTTTCCCCAGGCCGACATCAGTTTCAGAATCGGCTTCAGACTTTCCCCGTGGCGAGTGAGCGAGTATTCAACCCGCGGCGGCACTTCAGCGTAGACTTTCCGGTGAACGATTCCGTCGTGCTCCAGTTCCCTGAGGTGCTGGGTCAGCATCTTCTTGGTCAGCCCGGGGATGAGCCTCTGCAGTTCGCAGAACCGCCGGGTTCGCCCTTCGAGATGGAATAGCAGCGATGGTTTCCACTTGCCGCCGATGATGGAAGCCGTCAATTTTACTGGGCAATTCTGATGATCCATAGGTAGTCCCAAACAGGTATCAGGTTACCGAAACGTGCCTACTAGCCAAAAAGTTACTTTTGCCTAGAATTACCCCTCGGTCCCGAAAGAATACCTGATTTGGCCTCGATTTGGAAACCCCGTCCGGTATCATTCGGTAAGGGCGATTTGGCCGCGAGGGGCAAAGCATGAACCACAAAAACCCCGTAATCATCTACGGCGCCAACGGTTTTTCCGGCCGCTTGATAACGGAATTTCTTCGCGAATACAACGTCCCATTCGTCGCCGCAGGCCGCAACCGCGCGCGGATCGAAGAAGTGATGAAGCATGTTCCCGGCATCGAAACCGCCAATTATGAAATCGTCGAAACTGCAGGATCGGTCGAGGAGCTCACGCGGGTTTTTGCCGGAGCGAAAGTAGTTTGCAATACGGCCGGCCCTTTCATCTACAACGGCCCACAAGTAATCGAAGCCGCGCTGAATGCGGGATGCCACTATCTGGACATTGGCGGCGAGCAGGCTTGGCTGCGCGAAGTGTCGGAAAAGTGGGGATGCAAGTTCGCCCAGCGCGGTTTGCTGGCCGCTCCCGCCACGGCATTTATGTCATCGGTGAGCGACGCCGCGATCCGGCTGTGCCTCGAACACAATCGCGGCATCGACACACTCGAAGTGCTGACGATGTTCAAAGGGAACCCGACCTTCGGTTCGACGCAAACGATTTTCGCCGTCATTCAAACCGAAGCCTATTACCTGGAGCAAAATAACTACAAACCCTGGCCGCGCGCCACCCGCTACGACGTGGTCGTCCCCGGCAGCATTCAAACTCAGCTCGCACTGGCATGGGGAGGGTTTCCGCATCCGGTCTGGTACAAAGACCATCCGCAAATTGCAAATGTACGCTCTTTCGGCGGGTTGCTTGACCGGCAAATTATGGAAGGCGTAGCCGCGACGGAGAAAATGTTTGAGGAGCAGATCCGTCCACTGCCGCCCGCCGAACAGCAGCGCAAACTCGGTGAGATGGCGAACGCGGTGACGGGATCTACCCCGCCGCGCGAAAATCCGCGCGAACACCGCACAATCGACGTGGTCGTCGGTCGCGGAAGCACTGATTTTGTGCAGTGTGTAGTATTCGGCACCTGCTGCTATCGGCAGACCGCACTCATTCAGGCTTTCGCAGCAAAAAATCTTTTGCACGGCACTCCGCGCAAGGTGGGCTTCGCTTCAGCGGCGGAGGTGTTTGGCCATCGCGAACTCCTCGGAGTTTTGGAAGGACACGGTCTTTCCAAAGCGAAACTATCGTCTTAGTTGCAAATGCGCAGCCACCTGAACTGCTGTGCGACTGAACCATGCCAAGCGCCGTGCGCCACGTAGTCTCACGGAACTATGCGAGCGATCGATTATTTCGACAAGAGCGCGGAACTTCATCCTGACCGCACTGCGATCACGGAGGGGGACGCTTTTTATTCGTACCGTGAAACCCGCGCTTTCAGCGAACGCATCGCTCAGGCTATGCTGGCCAGCGGCTCCAGACGCGAGGAGCGTGCGGCGATCTTTTCGCAGAATCATCCGGCGGTACTGTTCTGCATGCTGGGTATTTTGCGCGCTGGGGCAGCGTGGGTTCCGATAAACTTCCGCAACGCCGCCGACGCAAATGTAGAATTTCTGAACTACTCCGAGACCGCCTGGCTTTTCTATCACAGCCGCTTCCGCGAGCGGGTCGAGGAAATCCGCAAACGCGTGCCCTCCCTGAAGCATCTGGTTTGCATCGACAGTGCCGACAGCGGCCATCCATCACTTGCGAACTTCATGGAAATCGGAAACGCTGACGCCGTTAATGCTGCTGATCTCGCTTCCGACCTGGACCGCAACGATGCCCACGGCAACCTCGACGAGATCATGGGCCTCGTTCCCACCGGTGGAACGACCGGGCCAGCGCGCGGCGTTCGCGTCACCAACCTTGCGTGGGGGACAATGACCGAGATGGCCACCCACTACTGGAGTGGTGACACCGCCGACCCTGTCTGCCTTTGCACCGCTCCGCTTTCGCATGCCGCAGGGGTCGTCGCTTTCACCATGTTCGCGCTGGGTGGAACGAATGTCGTTTTGCCAGGCTTCGACGCATTGCAGGTGTTGCAGGCGATAGAACGGCATCGCGTGACGCATCTTTTTCTTCCCCCGACTGCTTTCTACACGCTGCTCGCGAATCCGGATGTGGGCAAGTTCGATTACTCGAGTCTGCGCGTTTTTCTTCTGGCAGGTTCTCCGGTCTCGCCCGACAAACTCAAAAAGGGTGTGGAGATCTTCGGCCCGTGCATGTGCCAGTCGTATGGCCAAACCGAAGCGCCGATGCTGCTCACTTTTCTCGATGCTCGCACCGTGGCGACGGCGGCGGCCGGCGATCATCCTGAACGGCTGCGCAGTTGCGGAAGGCCGACCACTGCTGTCCGCCTGGCGATCATGGACGATGCCGGCCACATTCTTCCGCCAAACCAGCCCGGAGAAATCGTGGCCCGCGGCATGTTGGTCACTGCCGGCTACCACAACCTTCCCGAAGCCACCGCCGAAATTCGCAGCCACGGCTGGCATCACACCGGCGATGTTGGATATATCGACGACCATGGATATGTCTATATCGTCGACCGAAAGAAAGACATGATCATCAGCGGCGGATTTAATGTCTATTGTGCGGAGGTCGAGGCTGGTGTCATGGCTTTGTCGCAAGTTCAGGAATGCGCCGTTATCGGCGTGCCCGATGATAAGTGGGGTGAGGCGGTGAAAGCTTTAGTGGTTGTGAAAGATGGTGAATCGCTGACGGAAGTTGAAGTCATCGCGCATTGCAAGGCAAAACTGGGCGGCGTGAAATCTCCCAAGTCGGTGGAGTTTGTCAGGGAAATTCCCAAGACTCCGGCGGGAAAGTTCGATCGCAAAGAGATGCGAAAACCGTTTTGGCCAACTGCGGAGCGTGCGGTTCACTGATTAGGCAGGAAGCGGATCATGCAGGCAGCGCGGGCCCAGGAGCATGTCATTCTTACAACGCTGAAAGTACCGAAGACCGGCGGGATTCCTACGACGAAAGCCAGCGTATTGCGCTGGCTCAAAGCTGAGGGCGACGCTGTGCAAGTAGGCGACGCCGTCGTGGAATTGGAAACGGATAAGGTAAGTTACGAATTGGAGTCGCCGATCGCCGGTGTACTGCTCAACATTATTGCGGGAGAAAGCGCGCAAGTGCCTGTCGGTGGGCCGCTGTGTCATATTGGCCAGCCGAACGACAAGGTCCTTCAAGACTCTGTTGAGGGGAAGGAGTAACTCCGTGGCAAGTGAAAATATTTTGGGAAAAGACAAGATGAAGTGGATTTATACACAGATGAGACGGATTCGCGAATTCGAAGAGCGGGTCAAGCGCACTTTCCTCGAACATCCCGGAGCGATGCGCGGCCATACTCATCTCGCCGACGGAGCGGAAGCCTCGATTGTGGGCGCGCTTGCCACCCGCAACCTCACCGACTTCGCTATGCCCACCTATCGTTGCCACGCTCAACCCATCGTGCTCGGCACATCCCCCAATAAAATGATGGCGGAACTCTATGGCCGAAAAGACGGGCTGTGCAAGGGTTTTGGCGGATCGATGCACCTCGCGGACCCCGAACATTATTTTCCCGGTACTTCAGGCATGGTGGGCCAGAGCATTGCGCACGCGGCAGGCGCGGCTCTGACGGCTCAAGTCAAGAACACGGGACAGATCGTTTACTGCTTCTTTGGGGACGGCGCGAGCAAACAAGGAGCGTTCTTCGAGACCCTCAATCTGGCGGCGATCTGGAAGCTTCCCGTCGTGTTTATCCTGGAGAACAACGAATATCAAGCCTACACGCACGTAGGCTTGGAGGATGCGAATGCCCAAGCCGGCGACCCGCTCTCGCGTAAAGCGGCCGCGTTCAGTATCCCCGGCGTAACGGTCGATGGCACGGATCCGCTGCTCGTGTACGCCGAAGTTATGAAGGCCGCGGAACGCGCTCGCGCCGGACACGGCCCCAGTCTGATTGAGTCAAAGTTCTACCGGCTGAGCGCGCACGGCAACGCGATTACTGTGCCGCCCGTGCCCACACAGTTTCCTGAGCACGAAGCGATCGGAGTCTATGGCAACAAAGCGGAATATCGTGCTGCCAAAGAGAACGATCCGATCCCACGATTCCGCGCGCACTTGCTGAGCCAAGGCATCCTCACGGAAGCGGAACTGCAAGACATCGACAACAGCGCAAACGTCGAGATGGATGCCGCAGTAGAATTTGCACTCGCCAGTCCGCTGCCCGCACCCGAAGAAGCCACCAAATACGTTTTCGCCTAGGAGACTCTATGGCCAGGGAAATGATGTACGGAGAAGCGATGGCGACTGCCATCATCGAAGAAATGCAGCGCGACGCCGACGTGGTTTTCTACGGTCAGAACATGGCGATGACCGAACGCGACCCGATGCTGAAGATGTTTGGAAGAAGCCGGGTTCGAATTGCGCCAATTTCCGAAACCGCCGAGATTGGCATCGCTGTTGGCGCGGCGCTCACGGGGTTGCGTCCCATCGTCGAACTCTGGATGAGCGAGTTTATGCTGGTCGCCATGGATCAGGTGCTCAACGAAGCTCCGCGGCTGCGCTACATGTCGGGCGGGCAGGTGAAAGTTCCGTTGGTGTTGAAGGCCGGCTATGGATTCGCCGCCGGGTGGGGAGGCCAGCACTCGAATTGCATTTATCACACGATGATGGGCATTCCGGGATTGAAAGTCGCGCTTCCATCGACGCCAGCCGATGCGAAGGGGTTGATGGCCACCGCCATTCGCGACAACAACCCTGTTGTGTACCTTCATCATTACATGCTAACTCTTGACACCGGCGACGTGCCCGAGGGTGAGCACCTCGTGCCGTTTGGCGTTGCTGACATCAAACGTGCCGGCAACGATGTCACAATTGTCGCCACCGGCTGGATGGTCAAAAAGTCCCTGGCCGCCGCTGAGCAACTTGACTGCGAGGGGATCAGCGCAGAAGTGATCGATCCGCGAACGCTGGCGCCTCTCGATGTGGCAACCATCATCAAGTCCGTAAAGAAAACCGGCAGGCTGGTGTTAGTCGATCAGGCTCCGCGGCAATCCTCGGCGGCAGCGGTGATCGCTGCGGAAGTTGCGGAGAAGGGCTTCGAGCATCTGCGCGCTCCGATCATTATGGTCACGGCTCTCGACGCGTCGGTGCCGTACAGCGAACCGCTTGAAAGCTATCTTCTGCCCAATGAAGAAAAAATTGCCAACGCCGTTCGCTCGGTTGTGCCGGAGCGAGTTCGCGCGCGGGCTTAGTTACGGCGCGACTTCATTCCAGGGGGAGGCCGACGTAGTTTTCCGCGAGAGTTTTGGCGGCTGCGCGAGAACTGGTGACATAGTCCAGTTCAGCGAGTTGGCGGCGCTGGTCGAAGGGATTCTCATCCGGAAAACGATGCAGTATCGAAGTCATCCACCAGGAGAACCGTTGCACTTTCCAGACACGCCGCAAGCAAGTGTCAGAATAACTGTCGAGCAAGTCACGGTTCCCCGTATCGTAAAAGTGTTTGAGAGAGAGCGCGAGTATCCGAACGTCGGAAACCGCGAGATTTAATCCCTTGGCTCCAGTCGGCGGAACAATGTGTGCGGAGTCTCCAGCCAGAAACAGCCTGCCGAACTGCATGGGCTCGACCACAAAGCTGCGCATGCCGGTCACGCCTTTTTGCAAAATCGGACCTTCGGTGAGCTTCCATCCATCCGAGGCCAGGCGAATCTGAAGTTCCTTCCAGATTTTTTCGTCGCTCCACAGATCGATGTTTTCGTCCGGTTTGCATTGCAGATACAGCCGACCAATTTGTGGCGTCCTCATGCTGAGCAGGGCGAAACCGCGATCGTGATACGTATAAACCAGTTCATCCGACGAAGGCGGCGCCTCAGCCAGAATGCCGAGCCATCCGAAGGGGTATTCACGCTCATAATGAGTGAGCGCGCCTGGAGGAATGCTGGGCCGGCAGATTCCATGAAAACCGTCGCAGCCCGCGATGAAGTCGCATGCCAATTCAAAGTCGTCTCCATCCTTCTTATATCGAATCGTGGGTTTGGGGCCATCAAAACCATGCACGCTGACGTCTTCCACCTCGAACAAAACCTGGCCACTGGTCGCGATGCGCGCGTTATTCAGGTCCTTCAGAACCTCGTGCTGCGCGTAAATCGTGATTCCCTTCCCCTCGGTCAGATCCTGAAAATCAATGCGGTGGCCGCGGCCTCCGAAGCGTAGCTCAATTCCATAGTGAACCAAGCCTTCAGCTTTCATCCTTTCGCCAACACCCATTTGTGTGAGCAGGTCAACGGTTCCTTGCTCCAACACGCCCGCGCGAACGCGCTGTTCTGAATACTGGCGGCTGCGATTTTCGATTACGACTGAGTCAATCCCCTGGAGATACAAAAGATGAGAAAGCACAAGACCGGCAGGCCCTGCGCCTACAATCCCGACTTGAGTTCGCGATGAAATTGGCACTGAATGAACATCCGCTCCGGCAAGTATCCGGCAATTGCTAAAAGCTATTTAGAACGGATAATGTCGCGGCGTTGTCTGGATCGAAATCCACCGCAGTTCGGTAAATTCGGCGACCGCAGCCTTTCCGCCGAAGCGGCCATAGCCGCTCCCCTTTACTCCGCCGAAAGGCATTTGCGCTTCGTCGTGCACCGTCGGTCCGTTCACGTGGCACATTCCTGAGTCAATGCGCTTGGCGACCTCTAAGGCACGGGCAATGTCGCGGCCGAACACTGCTGCGGAAAGCCCGTACTCGGTGTCGTTGGCCAGCGTGATTGCTTCCTCCACCGTCTTGAAGCGAGTGATCGACACCGACGGCCCAAAAGACTCTTCACGAAACATCTGCATTTCGGGAGTAACGTGATCGACGATCACCGCCGGCATGATCGTGCCTTGCGCGTTCCCGCTGAGCAGAACTTTCGCGCCCTTGGAAACGGCATCCTTAACGAGCGCCTGTACTCGATCCACCGTGGGCGTGCCTACGACAGCGCCGAGCACAACCTCACCTTTGCGAGGATCGCCGCAGGGTAGCGCTTTCACCTTCGCCACAAATTTCTGCGCGAAGGCATCCGCTACTTTTTCATCAACGATGATGCGTTCCGTGGACATGCAAATCTGTCCCTGGTTCATGAATGCCCCAAACGCGGCAGCATTTACCGCAGCATCGAGGTCGGCATCGTCAAGAATGATGAGCGGAGCCTTGCCTCCGAGTTCGAGAAGGATCGGTTTAAGATGTCTGGCAGCAGCAACCGCGAGGATTTTGCCGACGCGAGTCGATCCCGTAAAGTTGATTCTACGCACGGCGCGGTGGGCAATCAGAGTTTCCACGATGGTCGAAGCGCTGGCGGCATCGTGAGTGAGAACGTTCACCACTCCATGATCCAGCCCAGCTTCGCGCAGGCAGGTTCCAATCAGGCGATGCGTCGCGGGACAAATTTCCGACGCCTTCAGGATTACGGTATTGCCGCAAGCGAGGGGCACTGCGATCGCCCGCACTCCCAAGATGACCGGCGCGTTCCATGGCGCGATTCCAAGAACAACTCCCACCGGCTGACGAATCGAGAACGCCAGGCTGCCGGGGATCTCCGATGGGATGACCTCCCCTGAAACCTGCGTGGTCATCGAGGCTGCTTCGCGTAGCATCTGAGCAGCGAGATAAACATTGAAGCCGGCCCATCCAGCCGTTGAGCCAATCTCATCCATCATTACGGAAATAAAATCAGCTGTGTGGGCTTCGAGCAAGTCGGCGGCGCGCAGCAATTTCTTGCGCCGTTCATGAGGGCCGAGCGCCGACCATGCAGCGAAAGCCTCGGCGGCGGCTTCGGCGGCGGCAATCGCGTCATCGACACCAGCGGCGGCGGCACGCGTGGCGACTTCACCTGAGATCGGATTTTGCCGGACAAACGTCGCCGCGCTGGCAGCAGCGGCGTCACGGTCACCGATAAGCAGTTGGACCTCAGTCATGACTTTTTCCTCTTCTTTGTATTGTTCTTGGAGTTTGCCTTGGCCGCGCTGTCCATTTCTCTGAAAACCTTGGCGGCCGTATGAAAAGCCGAGTTTGCTGCCGGGACTCCGCAATAAATGGCAGACTGCAGCAGGACCTCTTTGATCTGCTCGCGCGTGACACCGTTATTAAAGGCAGCCTTTACGTGCAGGCGGAATTCCTCGCTCCGGTTCAAGGCGACCATCATGGCAAGCGTCAGCAAGCTCCGAGTGTGGCGCGGAAGGCCCGGGCGCGTCCAGATTTCTCCCCAGGCGTTGCGAGTAATGAAGTCCTGAAACTCGCGGTTGAAATCGGTGGTCGCGGCAATGGATCGGTCTACATGCTCGTCGCCGAGAACAGAACGCCGAACTTTCATTCCCTTCTGGTACCATTTGCTGTCATCCATTGGCGTCATCGATTCTTCGATCTCATCAGCGATCTCATCCGGCCAAAAAGTTGCTCACCGCCTGTGTGAATGCAGCTGCCTGCTCGACATTTGAGAGGTGAGCAGCAGCTAGTTCAACTTTATCCGCCCCCGGAATCCGATCAGCAAGAAATTGAGCTTCAGGTAAAGGGATAACCGGATCGCTTCCGCCGTAGACGACGAGCGTTGGCGCTTTGATTCGTGCAATCTCTTCGCTTTGATCCATATCGCGAACCGCGGCGCAACAGGCTGCATATCCCTCGGGAGGCGTGTTCTCGAGCATTTGCTGAGCCTTTGCGACCGCGTCGGGACAGGATGCGCGAAACTCCGGAGTAAACCAGCGCTCGACCACAGCAGCAGCCACGTGTTTCATCCCATCTTTGTGCACAGTGGCGATGCGCGCATTCCAAATCTCTTTGGTCCCAATGCGAGCCGCCGTGTTGCAGAGAACGAGATGTTGAAGCCGATCAGGCGCGTGAATCCCCAGCCACATGCCGATCATGCCACCCATCGAAAGCCCGCAAAAATGCACACGTTCGAGGCCAAGCGAATCCAGCAAGCCGAGAACATCACGCCCAAGTTGCTCGATTGAATAATCCCCCGGTGTAACCGAGGACTTTCCATGCCCCCGAGTATCGTAGCGAAGCACGCGGAAGTACCGTTGCAGTTCCGCCATTTGCGGGTCCCACATGGAAAAGTCAGTGCCCAGGGAATTCGACAATACGGCCACAGGCTCTTTATCACCGGTGAACTCGTAGTGCGTTCGAAGATTTCCGACATCAACAAACGGCATTCTTACCCTTCTATGCAAAAAACGTCGATTCTCAATGATTACTTTTTGTGGCCGATAGGCGGCTGGCATCGATAACCCTATCGACCCAGTCTCCGCTGGCTCCCAGATAATTTTTGGGATCGAACAGGCGATCCAGTTCCGCTGAGTTCAATTGCTGCGTGACTTTGGGATTCTCAGCCAGCACTTCGCGAAGATGCTTTCCGGACTCGCGCGCCTTCTTGCTCGCCTCGTCGACCAACGCATGCGCGGCAGATTTTCCAATATGCGCTCCCATGGCGATCGTAACGGCTTCGGCAAAAATGAGACCGTTGGTCGCGTTCAAATTGTGGTTCATGTGCGCCGCGTCGATTTCGAGATGAGGCACAATCGTCGCCATCTGATGAAGAGCTCCAGCGGTCAAACGAAAAATTTCCGGAAGTGTTTCCCATTCTGCGTGCCAATTGCCAACCCCGCGCTCATCTTCCTGCACCATGGCACTCAGCATCGTGCTAACCAAGCCAGGAATCCGCGTCGCGGCCGACAGCACGATTGAGGCGCTCACGGGATTGCGCTTATGAGGCATCGAGGATGAACCTCCGCGCCCTTCAGCCGCAGGTTCCAAAACTTCCGCGATTTCGGTTTGCATGTGCAACGAAATATCGCGCGCCATCTTGCCCAATGTGCCTGCGCAAAGACCCAGCGTGGTCGCCGTTTCCGCCACCCGATCGCGTTGCGTATGCCACGGCATGGCAGGAAGCTCGAGTTGAAGCTCTGCCGCGAGCGCCTTGGCCACCGGCAATCCCTTTTCTCGTAAAGCCGCCAACGTCCCAACCGCGCCACCAAATTGCAAAACGAGCACTCGTTTTCTGGTTTCTGCGAAACGCTCACGGTGACGAGACATTGCGTCCAGCCATCCCGCAATCTTTACACCGAAAGTTGTCGGCAACGCATGCTGCATGAGCGTGCGCCCAACAATCGGCGTGGAACGGTGCTTCTCAGTCAGTTGTGCGAGCCCCGCGCAAAGGGCGGCCAAGTCACTCTCGAGAATATCGAAAGCTTGCCGGACTTGCAGAACCAGGCCTGTATCATTCGCATCCTGACTGGTCGCGCCCCAGTGCACGAAGCGCGCAGCCTCAGCGTCCTCTTTCGCGACCAGCGCAGTAAGCTGCTTGACGAGGGGGATTGCGGGATTGACTGAATCGGCGGTCGCCAGCGCAAGCGCGTCAAAGTCTATTAGTTCCGCGTTACACTTTCCGGCGGTTTTCCGGGCCGCAGTTTCGGGGATGACACCACAGCGTGCCTCGGCTCGCGCCAGCGCAGCTTCGAAGTCCAACATGCGCTGAACGCGCGCGGCATCACTGAAGACCTCGCGCATTACCGATGAGCCGAACAGTGGATCGAACAAGGCCATTCAATTGATTAAAAATCCCAGTGCTGCCGTCCTCTTTATTACAATCTAGCTTTACAAACCCAGGTCGAAGAATGCCGTTTCATCCGGGCCCTGCAAAACAACATTCCATTCCAGAGCGCCAGGACCACTGGCAGTTTTCTTCGCGATCAAAGTGAACCGCCTCGCCGGTTCTACCAGATTAAGAATGAAGTCTGACGGGTTGCGCGGATCGTCGGGGAAATAAATTCGCGTCACCATTCGCCGCAACACTCCTCGCATGAAAACTGAAACGACCAGATGCGGCGCCTGATCTCTTCCCTCCGGTCCCGGCACGGGTCCCGGCTTTATCGTGGCGAAACGAAACATTCCCTCATCATTTACGGGGACGCGGCCATATCCTTTAAAGCCAGGCTCCAGCAGCTTATCCTGCGTGTCCTCCGGATGGTCATACTTCCCGTGCGCATTGGCCTGCCAAATTTCCAAAATCGCATCGCGCACGGGAACCCCATCGCCATCGAAAACTCTGCCTTGAATCGTAACTCGCTCACCGGACACACCCTCGCCGACCAGATTGTCATGGTTCAACCAGCGCAGGCCGATCCTGAAATATGGTCCAACCGTTTGCGACGAAGTCGCCTGCAAACTCACTTATTCCTCCATGGGTGTGGCTTCGCGCCCGCGCAGGATGATATCGAACCGATAACCGAGCGCAGTTTCCGGGATGGTGGTTTCCCAGTCGAAAACCGAAATCAGCCGGTTACGGGCTTTTTCATCCGCCGTGCTGTTGAAGATCGGGTCAAATGGAAGCAGTTGATCGCCCGGGAAATACATTTGTGTTACGAGACGCGTCGAAAACGCAGGACCGAACAGAGAAAAATGAATGTGTGCCGGCCGCCACGCGTTGTAATGATTGCGCCACGGATATTCCCCAGGCAGAATCGTGAGGAAGCGGTAACGGCCCTCGGCATCGGTGACCGCTTGTCCGCATCCGGTGAAATTGGGATCGAGTGGAGCCTGATGTTGATCCCATTCGTGCTGATATCGTCCTGCGGCATTCGCCTGCCATATCTCTATTAGCGTGTTGGCGAGAGGGCGACTGTTTTCATCAAGCACGCGGCCACTCACAACAATCCGCTCGCCGAGGGGTTCGCCAGAATACTGGCTGGTTAAATCGCTCGCCTTCGGTGCGACGATTTCAGGTCCAAATGATGGACCTGTAACCTCAGACAAAGTGTAGGGAACTGGTATTGGCGGTTTTGTCGGCGCTCGCTTGATCGATGATACATACGGCGGATGCAGGTGGTTTGGCTGAGTGCCGGGATACGGCGGACGATAACCTGCGATCCGTTTCATGGTACTTTATCTCTGTGACAGAATAGCGCACAAACCATGCGGCAAAACGTTTGCAGCCAGAGCCAGCTACTCCGCTGCGCCAGCAGCTACCGAGTAAAGCAGTTCCACCACGGTACAATCGTCGTTTAATGGATTCCCGGCGCAGAACTCCGAGACCGCGGAGAAAATTCCTTCGAGCGTCGGAGACTTAGCAGCAGCCGTTTCCAGCCTGGAGTCTTCGAAAAAGTCTCCCATGGCATTCTCGGCTTCAGTAACCCCATCGGTCACCAGAATGAAGCGGTCGCCGGAATTGAGCTGGCAGCGTGCGCTTTCAAAGGTTGCATCCGGCAACAAGCCCACGGGAACATTGCCGTGCGGTGGACGCATCACCTCTCCCCCGCATACCAGGAGAGGCTGCACGTGGCCGCAGTTGACATATTCCAAGTCGCCGTCGCGGCGCAGGCGCGCGAGCAGCACGGTGGCATATTTTTCTCCCACCAGTTTCTCGGTGAAGAAGCGGTTTACTGCAGTAACCACTTCCAACAAAGGCATACCTGAACTCAGGTGCGAATAAATCATACCCTGCAGAGTGGAAGCGAGCAGCGCCGCAGAAACTCCCTTGCCGCTGACGTCGGCGAGCACCACGGCTAGGCCTTCTTTGGTATTGACCGCGTCGAAAAAATCTCCGCCAATTTCCTTACAGGAGAGATTCTTTCCACGCAGCTTGGCAAAGGGAACTTCAGGAATCTTCACTTGCATGAGCCGCTGCTGGATGCTCGCAGCAATGGTCAACTCCTGCTGGTAGCGGCGCGATTCCTCTTCAGCCTGCACCAGACGTGCGTTCTCGATAAGCGATGCCGCTTCAGTCGCGATCGCACGCAAAATATCGTGGCCGACGCCGGAGAACTCGCGCGAGGCGAAGCGCGAATCGACATATAAAACTCCAGTCACTTCGGCCGACGGGTTTGATGAACCTGGAGCGGGCGTCTGTGCGTCGCGCGTGGCTTGCACTTGCCGCTTGCGCAGGGGAATGCAAATTACGGTGCGCAAATCATAGGCGACAATGCTTTGCCGCCCCGCCAGATCGGCTGAACTGCCGGTGTCGGTCAGCAGGAACTCAGAATTCGAGCGCAGGGATTCTTCGAGCGCGGAATGCGAAATCGTCTTATCGTCGAGCAGTGATTCGCCTTTGTTGTTGCGCCCGGCCGCCAGCCGCAGATTGCCCTCATCGTCTTTCAAGAAGACGTAGCCCCGTTCCGCACGAGTCAGCCGCAGCGTGACTTCCAGCATCGTCATCAGGATTTCGTCGAGCACGCCGGCGGTGTTGAGTTTGCGCGCGGCTTCCAGGAATAAGGTCAATTTTTCGAGGTCGGTGGCTTCCTGCGAAATTTGAATGCCGGATATCTGGCTGAGGAACTCGCGGGCCGTATTCGATGTGCTGTGAGCCGGATTAAAAATTGCATAAGTGGAATCGCGCGCACCGAATTCGAGACGATCGTTACGCTCGAGCCTTTGCCGCTGAATGCGCTCACCGTTAACGAACGTGCCGTGCTTGCTGCCCTGATCGACGAGAAAGAATCCGTCTTCCTCGAGAACGATGAGGGCATGGTCGCGCGACACGCGCGGATCGGCGATCACCAGGTCCTTATCCACCTTGCGCCCCACGCTGAATGGAGTGCGGTTCAGGACGATGTTTCGCTGCTCGTTGCCTTGCACCAGCACGAGAGCGGGAAATACGCCTGATCCTGAAGATTGCGGACGACCTATCGCATTTAAGGCCATGGAATGTGGATGTCGCGGCGACTCCTGGCCAGCCTAGCCTGGAAGTCCCGCCCCGTATGAATAATGACAGGAATCATACTCCAACGGGAAGGGCATTCGCGAAGGCCGCCGTAGCGCTTCCGCTGAACGTCCGATAGACTGCCGCCACATGCTTCCGCAAGAGACAACTCGCACGCCAGTAGTCGGCGCAGCGCAGACCTTCGTTTTGCTCGTCTTCGTGTTTTTGCTGGTGGTCTTCGCCGGCGTTCATTTTTCAGCAGACCTGCGGGGCACTGACTTTCCTGATTTCTATGCCGCTGCACGGATACTCGCCGAGGGTCACGGGCACCAACTCTACGACGCGCATGTCCAACGCCAATATCAGGCTCGAGACACGGGAAGAGTCGGCACACTCTATATTCACCCCCCGTTTGAAGCTGTTCTCTATCTGGCCGTGGCGTGGCTGCCCCTGAAATACGCATATCTGCTGTGGTCTCTGTTGAATCTGGCATTGTTCGCCGCCAGTTCCCGTTTGTTGGCCGACGAGGCGCTCCGGTCGTGTAATTGGCGGGTATTGCTAGCCGTGTCGCTTACTTTTGTTCCACTATCTCTTTGTATTCAGCAAGGTCAGGATTCGCTGCTTCTGTTATTCCTGATCGTCCTCGCGTTTAAGGCACTGCGGCTGAACCGTGCATTTGCCGCGGGATGCTGGCTTGGCCTGGGACTCTTCAAGTTTCATGTGGTGCTGCCGATGCTGGTCGTGCTCTTACTGACTAGCAAGAGCAGTACCAGAAAGAGCATGGCAAAAGGTTTCGGCTTGATTACGGTCGCATTGGCGGTTGTGTCGGCTGCACTCTTTGGACGGTCAGTCTTCCGCGACTATCCTGTATTTCTATGGCATCTCCGAGGGCAGACATTTGCCGGGATTTTTCCGCAAGCCATGGCAAACCTCCGTGGGTTGGTCTACATCATTTTTCACAACGACCAGTCGACAAGGGCCATCACGGTGCTCTCGATTAGCTCTGCTCTGGCGCTGTTTATAACAGTTATCGGGTGGAAAAATTTACGGCTTACGGTGGGACCGGATGCCACAGCGAACGGTTCCGACAATTTTGATCGAGCCTTCGCCAACTCCGTGTTGTTTGCGCTGCTGGTCAGCTATCACCTAAATCCGCACGACCTGACGGTTTTGCTGCTGCCACTTGCGCTATTGGTGGATCGCGCGGTCAGACGAAGATCGGGTCCGGCAGACTGGATCACGGTGGGTCTGGTAGCTATCCTGTTTTTGCCTCCACTGCATCTGTGGGCTCTGCAGGCGAAGGCATACGCACTCGTGTCGGTTCCACTGCTTACGTTGTTCGTTGTCAACTCGTTTAGCGCGCGGAAAAGCAATGAGAGTCGAATCAGTTAAGTCGCGACCTTTTCTAACTTGTAAGGCTTACCCAGAAAAATCGTATCCAAAAAGATAAGGGCGAAGACGACTACCGGCAGCGCGAAGGTCGCCAGAAAGGGCCACTGCCATCTGTCGAGCGCCCATGTTTGCGAGACAAATAGACAGGCAGCACTCAAACTCAAACTCGCGATCCACTGCCACGCTAAGGTGACAGTCCCCGAGAGATAAAGGAGGCGAACTCCGCGCGATCGCGAAAAGAAAATTGTTCGATCCCGCACCAGCACCAGAATTGCAGGCAGCAGCAGCACCTGGTTATATGGAGCGTACATGGGCACGACCAGCACCGTGAGTGCCAGCACCAGAGCCGTGGCTTGTCCAAACCCTGCGGCACTGTTTACCACGCCGCGCTGTCTCCAAAGAACACTCGAAGATGCAACCGCTGCAACCACAGCCAGAATCTTCCCGGCAAATGCCCAAAGCACAAGTTCATCCAGCACAGACCGATTCTGGGTGTACTCGTGGTATCGACCCACTGCATCAGTGAACATGCCCACCCAGCCGGGCAGGACGATCTCCGCGCCCGCAAGCAGCAGTACCATCACCATCGCAAAACCAAAAACTAACCTCCGCCGATTCTGCCAATCGCTCGCAGCCCAAAAAAGCAACCATGCCGCCAGAGCCCATGCCAGTTGCGGCTTGATCGTTGCCAGGGCTAGCAGCGCTCCGCCGATAAATAAGTGTCCACCCGCCACACAAGCGACCGCACCCGCCATCAAAGCGGCGGCCAGAAGACTTAATTGCTGCAGCTTGATCCCCTGCACTGCCGCAAAGCTCCCAAGGGTTACCGTGACACAGACTACAACCTCCGTTGCGTGCAGCGGCCATTTCAATACGCGCAGCCAAAGAAGTACGCTGATGGCGGTCAATATCGTTAGCAGCCAATAGAACGCGACCAGCAGCGCTGGAAACGGAACCCAGACCAGCGGTGCCAGCAGAAACACCACATACACCGGATACGCGAACCCCTGCTGATCTTTCGGATCATTCGGTCGTGCCGGGTCCAGCCGCCGCCCGTAATATCCTTCCTGAATTTCGAGCGTGACGTCGCGGCTATACGGATTGCGATGGTGCAGCAGAAGTTCACGGGCTCCGCACCAGCGCGGATAAAGATCGGAGAGATTGCCGCGTGGCACTTGCCGGGTTTTGGCGTCGGCAATTTGATGGGCACGGAGGATGTTGTTTACGTAGAACCACATGCTAGCCGTCGCGAGCAAGGCCAGTATTAGAAGCACTATTGATCGCAAGGATTTATTCAAAGTCCGCGAAGCCCAGCCTGTTCTTTTCGAGTTTCGCAACAACTGCCTCTTGTCACAGCTATCAAACCAATTCCAATCACGGCTGGATCTAAAGATCAAAATCCGAGGTTCTCGATAATTCGCCGCCAATCTTCCATGCCCACCACAACATCGGAACCGCGATTAGATTCACCTTGCCAATCACGAACCACAGCACCAGCCACAGCGGGCTGATCAAGAGTGGCAGAACAGGAAGCAAAAGAGTGGAGTTCTGGACCATGTTTTCCTTTTTCGTACGGAGAGAGTAGTCCGCGATCAGCACGAGCGGAAGCACGAGCAGGCTGAGATCATGCGAATTCGTCTGCCAGCCAATCAACCCGGACACTGCGATGGCTAGCGAAAATTGCAGCTCCAATTTTCCTGGCCGCGCCGGAGCGCATCCCTTCACGGCCGCGAACGCAAACAGCAGAAGCGAACTCACCGCCGCCAATGCTATGCCGAGAGCTCCCGAGAAAGGTTTTGGCCAACCCAGCGCCAGTCCGTGCAGGTTCGGCAGAAGATCGGAAGGCACGGCACCTAACCGTGTCGCACTCACAATTTCCCGCACATATTCTGGGTAATGCAGCAGTGTCGATTTTCCTACCAGCCCGATCGACGCGAGCACGAGGGTTATCGCTACCGCTCCGAAACCGAGAGCCACGCGTCTCCGCTTCCAGATGATAAAGAGCAGGATAATCGGAACAATAAACTGAAACTTGAATACTCCCAAGCCGAACCAGCAACCTGCCAGCACATCCGCATCTTTTTTAAGCGCGTTGAATCCCAGCGTGCAAAACAACAAAAGCAGAATAGAATCCTGGCCTTGCAATAAGCAGGCGAAAACCGGAAAGAAGGCAATCGACCCGAGCGCAAATTTCCAAGGCGGAATCGAATCGAGCGCGCCGACCGACCGGCGCAAAAGCAAACCGACGCCCAGAAGCGCAACCACATTCAACAAATCCCAGGCGGCAAATGCCTGAGGATAAGGTAGTCGTGTTAACGGAACAAAAATTGCCGCCTCAAACGGCGGGTGAATATAAGGCAAAGGTCCATGTCGAAAGGCGATATGCCCGGCAAAGCGCTGCTGCACCTCATACTGGAGCTGACTGTCATAGAGCTGGCGGCCGAGTCCCTCGCGCAAAATTGTTCCCGCTGTGTAAAAAACGGTGAAGTCCGGATATCCTCTCTTAATGCCCTCGCGGGTATGGATGAAAAACAGCATGTTCAGCCAAAACATACCAGCGATGAATAAGCGCGCAAGCCGCCGGCGGAATCTGGAACTGCTCGCCAGCGCGGGTTGTTTTTCCTCGACAGACACTGTGGGTCGCGATTGTACCTCGTGCACACGAAGTGCGCTACGATGACCTCGATGACAGGACCGCTCCACACCTCGCGCATTTTTCTAGCAGTCCTCTTCCTCGGCATTTTTGGTATGGCGGCGCGGAATATCACGGATCCGGACGTCTGGTGGCACCTGAAGACTGGGCAGTTCATCGCCGAACACCAAAGCGTTCCGCACACCGATCCTTTTTCTTACACTCGCGCTGGGCAGCCTTGGGTCGCCCACGAGTGGCTTAGCGAACTTTTTCTTTACGAACTTCAACGTACAACGGGATCGAGTGGCTTGATCCTGACATTCGCCGCGATCGTGTGCGCTGCATTTTTCCTGCTTTACTTACGCTGCGGCAACACCCCCTATGTAGCAGGTGCGGCCACGTTCTTGGCGGCTTGGACTACCGCGCCCCTCTGGGGAGTGCGGCCGCAGATTATCTCTTTGTTATTGACGAGCCTGTGGCTGCTGATTCTCGATCGATCCGAACGCTATCCGAGAGTCCTCTGGTGGACTCTGCCGCTAACGCTGCTCTGGGTAAATCTGCACGCCGGCTTCGCGGTGGGACTGGCACTGTCGGCATTTTTCTTTGCAGGAGGATTGATCGAACGCGCTCTTGGTTGCGCTCCCCAGAGCGCGTTACGCCTGCAAATGCAGGTGCTGATACTGTTCTTCGACGTGTTAATTGTGCCTTTGAATCCGAATGGCCTGCGGATGTTCGTTTATCCAATCGAAACTCTGCGTTCGGCGGCAATGCAGAAATACATCGCGGAATGGGCTTCGCCCAATTTCCATCGCGGCGAGTATTTGCTGTTTCTATTGTTGGTGCTGGTAACGTTTGCCGCGATCAGTTGGTCTCGACGTCGGGTGCGTCCTCGTGATCTGCTCTTATTGCTGGTTAGCTTTTATGCCGGGCTCTGTTCGATCCGCCTGATGCCTTTGTTCGTCTTGATCGCGACTCCTCTAATCTGCCAGAGGCTGGGAAATTGGCCGCGGAGCAGCTCCCAAGCTTTGCGTCAGCTTCCGGTGCAAGGATTCCGCACTTTTCTCAACGCGGTAATCGTTCTTTCGATGGTGACGTTTGTCGGCATCCACGCAGCCCAGGTAATTCGTAACGAGCCGCTAACAGAGATGCGGCACTTCCCGGCCGGCGCCGTCAGCTTCCTTCAGAGGCACCCGCCTGCGGGACCAATCTTCAACGATTACGATTGGGGAGGGTATCTTATCTGGAAGCTTTACCCATCCACTCGCGTCTTCATCGACGGACGGGCCGACCTTTATGCGGGTCCGACTTGCGGTCAACTCAAGGATGGATGGCTGCTCGACCAGTTTGCAGACACCTATCAATTTAAGCGCGGATGGCAGACGGACTTGGAGCGATGGGATATAAGGACCGCCCTAGTTCCACCCGACTCGGCGCTGGCAGTCGGGCTGCGCGGCGCTCCCGGCTGGAGCATCATTTATGAGGATTCCCAAGCAATGATTCTCGCCCTTTCCGCCCCTTCCGCTCGAGCAAACCGCGGGGGTTGTTCTCCAGTCTCCCAGGGAAGGGGCCGAAAGGAAAGTTGCACCGTAGTCACCGGAGAGATGCAATAAATTACACTTCCTACCATTTCGCAGGGTATTATGGTGGGAATCGTGGTCGGGACAAATCGCCAGAGGACTTTGCAAGGAAACGGGAATGTATTACCCGTAATCGTGTCCATTTGTCCCCGCCTATACACGTGGCAAGAGCAAGCTTGACGTTTCTAGGAGGTTTTAAGAATTATGGAGCATCTGAGAAGATTTTGGCATGACGAAGAGGGACAGGATATTGCGGAATATGCCGTGATGCTGGCTGTGATCCTGGTGATTGTCGTGGGCACCATCCGGCTGATCGGCTCGAACGCGAATAATGTCTTCTCCAACGTAGCCAGTTCGATTCAGTAAAGTTTGCACCGCAGAGTAGAAACAAAGGCCGATTCTTGCCCGTTTACGGTGAGGATATACGCGCCTGCTTGTCCTGATGGAGTTCTATGAATCGCACACGTTTGTTGACGATCGGAATTGTGGCCCTAGCCTTTGGAGCTGTGGTCAGTCTGTTCGTCTACAAAAATCTGGAAGCAAGAGGCGCGTCGAATGCCGAGCCCGGTGTAGACGTGATTGTAGCCGCTGACGACATTCAGGTCGGAGCCAGGGTTGAAGAGCATGACGTGAATACGGTGAGATACCCAGCCTCGGCTCTCCCCACCGGAACGTTCAACAAGCGCTCGAAAGTCATGGGCCGCGGCGTGATCCTCCCCATTTCCAAGGGCGAATTCATTCTGCCCAGCAAGCTGGCTCCTGAAAATGCGGGATCAGGACTGCCGTCGTTGATTCCTCCGGGAATGCGTGCGGTTTCGGTGCGGGTGAATGAAGTGGTCTCGGTGGCCGGTTTTACCGGCCCAGGAACTCGAGTCGACGTTCTGCTGACGGGTACGCCGAACGGTGGCAGTGAGCCGCAGACGACGACAGTGCTGCAAAACGTAGCCGTGATTGCCGCCGGGAACAAGCTGGAACGAAATGCCGCTGGAGAAGCTCAGAATACGCCAGTAATCACGCTTCTGGTTTCACCTGACGATGCGGAACGCCTGACTCTGGCCAGCTCCGAAGGTCACATTCAGCTTGCCCTGCGTAATCCGCTGGATACCCGGCAGGATGAAGTGGCCGCCGCCAACGCTAAGGGACTCTATAAGGGCGGCACTCCGCAGGCAGCTCCGCCGCCGGTTCATGTTCGCCCAATCAAACAATCGCTGAAGACTGTACCACCCCCCTCTCCTTCAGTCCTCAGCATCGAGGTTTATCAAGGTGACAAAAAGACGCCGGACGTGGTCAAGTTTCCGGAACAGAGCGGTGAAGACCCCAAGTAGTCGGAGAGTAGGTTTGACCTGCCCGTCCAGTTGCGGCATTGCAGGTTTCCTCATGTGGAGAGGAATCACACGATGAAGGTTCGCACGACATTTTTGATGACTGCCGCACTGTGGCTCCTGTTGCCAGTGCTCGCGCTGGCACAGGCGCAACCACCCGCGTCTCAGCCCGATCCAACGCCGCAGGAAACAGTTCCGCCAGGCATCAGCCAAACCACTCTTCCTCCGCAGTCGACGCAGTCACAAAGTTCTGCGCCCCTGCGGGTGATGGTCGGCAAGTCTTTGCTCATCAATACGACCGAAACGATCAAGCGGATCTCAGTAACCGATCCCAGCGTTGCTTTCGCCAACCCCGTCACTCCCACCCAGATTCTGGTCCATGGCCGCGCCCCGGGCGAGGTTTCCTTGATCATCTGGGACGAATTGGAGCGTTCGCGCAGCTTCGATCTGCGCGTGGATGTCGATGTCAGCGCCTGCGCTGAAGAAGAACATCGCGTTTTTCCTGAGGAGCAGATTTCGGTTACTCCTTCGCGCGCTGCTATTGTTCTCTCCGGGCACGTCACTACTGAAGATGTTGCCAAGCGCGCCGGAGAGCTTGCTTCTGCCTATTCGAAGAATGTTGTCAATGTGCTCACATTCGGGCCGGTAGGAGCGCAGGAAGTTCTGCTGGAAGTGAAGTTCGCCGAAGTCGATCGCTCTGCCACTACGCAACTTGGCGTGAATGTTTTCTCCACCGGTGCGGGGAATACGATCGGAACTGTTACCACCGGCCAGTACGGTGGCTTTGGCTCTCAGGCGATTAGTGATACGACTGGAGTCACCGGGCCATTCCAATCCAACGAAACCGTCAGCAATGTTCTGAACATGTTTCTGTTCCGCCCCGATATTCATTTGGGTGCCGTGCTCGAAGCACTGCAAAGCAAGAATTTGTTGCAGATTCTGGCGGAGCCGAATCTCATCGCCGTCAACGGCAAGAAAGCCAGTTTTCTCGCCGGAGGCCAATTCCCTTTCCCTATCGTTCAGCCCGGCGCCGGCTTTACCGCCGTGACCATCTCCTTCAAGGAATTTGGCGTGAAGTTGGAATTCACCCCAGTGATCATGCCGAACGGCAACATTCACCTGACCGTCGCGCCTGAGGTCAGCACGCTGGATTTTGCCGATGCACTCACCATTTCCGGTTTCACCATCCCAGCCTTGAGCACGCGCAAGGCGGAGACCGAATTCGAATTGCGAGACGGGCAAAGTTTTGTGATTGCGGGATTGATCGACAACCGCGCCACCGATATTTGGAACAAAGTTCCAGGCTTGGGCGATATTCCGATCCTGGGCAACTTTTTTAAGAGTAAGAGCATTCAGAAGAGCAATTCTGAACTCATGGTTCTGTGCACGGTGCATCGGATTTCGCCCAACAACGAAACGCCGCCTGGACCGAAGAATCCGCAACCGTTCATGGATAAGGATAAGTTCGACGGGAAAAAGCCTTCGGGCAAGTAATCGTCTTTGTCGATGCGGGTTCGTGAGGGTCCCGCAAAGAACATGAAGGCATTTCAAAGTTGGATTGAAACAGTAGGGGAAGTCGCAGGCAATGGCCGAGCTATCAGTCGTTATCGTAGCCACCGACAATGAGCAGCGCACCGTGCTGCAAGTGCTGGTTGACGGCACCAGCGTGGCCCGCACGGTTCATAGCTGCGCCAACTTTCCGGTGTCGGCAACCGATCCCGTGACGCGCCGGGTACAGGCCGCCACTCCTGATGTGATTCTGGTCGATATTCCGGTGGATAATCCTACGCTCGCCATGCGCGCGATCGAACTTCTGCATCAGGAACTGCCAGACGCCGCGGTATTCGCCATCGGCAGTCTGAATCAGCCGCAGACCATCGTAACTGCCATGCGCGCGGGAGCGCGCGAGTTCATCGAACGCCCTACCACTACCACCGATCTTCTGGAAGCTTTTGTTCGACTGACCACTGCACAGCGGCGCGTGCAGAAAGAAGGTCCGCGCGGCAAGGTCTTTTCCGTGGTCAATGCGAAAGGCGGAAGTGGGTCTACTACTGTCGCAGTGAATCTCGCGCTCGCGCTGCAGGCGGCGCACGGGCAAACGGCGCTGGTCGACCTTGCGCCGCTTGGGCACACCGCACTGCATCTCAATCTCAAGCCCTTGTTCACGGTGGCCGACGCTACTCGCAATCTGCACCGCATGGATAGTTCCCTGCTCGAAAGTTTTATGACCCGGCATAGCGGCGGTCTGCAATTGCTGGCTGGGACCAATGTACCTGCGGCCATCGAGCCCTCCACCACCGAGTTCGTTCGTTTATTTGACATGCTGGTTTCGCATTACCGCTATGTAGTTGTGGATAATTCCTCGCGCCTTGACGCCGCCAGCCGCCTGGTTTCCAATTTGTCCGAGTGTGTGCTGCTGGTCGCATGCACAGATGTGGCTTCTTTGTGGAGCGCGGCGCGAGTACAACAATATCTTGGAGAGACAGGAAACCGCGAGCGCGTGCGACTGGTGCTTAACCGCTTCCGCAAGGTTCCCGGTTTTACCGAAGCAGATGCAGAGAACGCCGCCGGCGTCAAGCTGTTGTGGCGCGTTCCGAACCAGTATTTCGCAATCTCCTCGGCGATCGATCGGGGCGCCCCTGTGATGGAACAGAGCCACACCGAGATTGCCCGCTGTTTTTCCGGGCTGGCACAGGAACTGACCCGCAATGACGTTGATGTGAAACGCGCAGCCTGGTCGCTGTTTAAGACCGTGTAAGAATTTATGGCGAATTTGCAAACCTTCGAGCGCAGCGAGTACCAGCAGGTAAAGTCGGATCTGCATCGCAAGATCCTCGACCGGCTCGACCTGGAAAAACTCGGCCGCAGCACCAGCACAGCGGCGCGCGAAGAAGTTCTTGTTCTCATTCGCAACTCAGTAAACAGCGAAGTTATTCCACTCAGCTTTGCGGAACGTGAGCGGCTGTCGCGCGAGATTCTCGACGAAATCTTTGGTCTGGGCCCGCTCGAGCCGTTGCTCAAGGACCACACCATCTCTGACATTCTGGTCAATCGCTTCGACAGGGTTTACGTTGAGCGCGCCGGAAAGCTCGAATTGACTGGGCTATCCTTCAAGGATAATCAGCACTTGATGCAGATTATCGAGCGCATAGTTTCCCGCGTGGGCCGACGTGTGGACGAATCTTCTCCCATGGTGGATGCTCGCCTCCCTGACGGCTCTCGTGTGAACGCGATCATTCCGCCGCTGGCTCTCGATGGCGCTTGCCTTTCCATTCGCCGTTTCGGTCGCGACCCAGTGACGGCCCGCAACATGATCGAGAACCACTCTCTGACCGAGGCTATGCTCGAACTGTTGTCGACCATGGTCAAGGGAAAGTTGAACCTGTTGATCTCAGGCGGAACCGGCGCCGGCAAGACAACCTTGCTCAATGTGCTTTCGGGCTACATTCCGAACGTCGAACGGATCGTCACCATCGAAGACGCCGCCGAATTGCAACTCAAGCAAGACCACGTGGTGCGCCTGGAGACGCGCGCGCCAAACATTGAAGGTCAGGGCGCAGTCCGCCAGCGGCAGTTAGTCATCAACAGTTTGCGTATGCGGCCCGACCGCATCATCGTTGGCGAAGTCCGCGGCGAAGAAGCTTTCGATATGTTGCAGGCCATGAATACCGGCCACGAAGGCTCGCTCACCACGGTCCACGCCAACTCGGCGCGTGACGCTTTGTCACGCGTCGAAAACATGGTTTCCATGGCTAATCTGAATATTCCAGAGCGCGCGGTGCGCCATCAGATTTCTTCCGCTATTCATGCCGTAGTGCAGATCGCGCGCTTGTCCGACGGCACGCGCAAGGTCATCGCGATTTCCGAAGTCAGCGGAATGGAAACCGATATCATCACCATGCAGGATATTTTCGTGTTCGAACGCCGCGGCATCGACGATTCCGGCAAGGTCCGTGGAGTTTTCCGTGCCACCGGGGTCCGCCCTCATTTCTCTGATCGGTTGGCGACTTACGGCGCACGCCTGCGCGCAGCGCTATTTGAGTCCAGAACAGAAGTTTGATGTCCACAAGCAGGTCGAGAGTAAGAATGCGGCTTTAGAGATTTTGCCATGCCAGCGCTCATCGCAGTTCTCGTGTTCATCGTCGTAGCCGTAATAGCATTCGTTGCGGCGTCGCTGCTCGACCAGCGCAATGCCCAAGCTCGGCTGATCAAGGACCGGCTCGCAAGTGTTCAGAAAGCTCCGGAGCGCGAGCCCGATGCGGAACTCGCGCTGCTTCGCGATGAGCAACTCAGCAAGATTTCCGCCTTCGATGCTTTACTGCGGCGCTCCGAACGCGTTTCGGCCATTCAGGAGGCGTTGGTACAGGCGGGCATGAAAGTTCGCGCCGGCAACTTTCTGCTGCTCTGTTTGGCCTGTGGCGTTGGCTGTGGGTTCATCGCCCTGGTTTGGAGCAAGAATCCCGCGGTCGCGTGGGTGGGACTCGTCATCGGATTAATCATTCCCTATTCGATCGTCTCCTTCCGCCGCCAAAAGCGCTTTGAAAAAATCGAGGAGCTTTTTCCCGATGCGATTGACACGCTGGCGCGTGCCGTTCGCGCCGGACACGCCTTTACTACCGCTCTCGAAATGATTTCCAGCGAAGTTCCGGAGCCTTTGGCCAGCGAATTCCGCCAGCTTTATGAAGAGCAGAAATTCGGCATGCCGGTTCGCGACGCACTCATGAATTTCACCGAGAGAGTGCCACTGGTCGACATAAAATTTTTCGCGACTGCCGTGATGCTGCAGCGCGAAACCGGCGGCAACATTGCGGAAATTCTCGGTAATCTGTCGTCTATTATTCGCGAGCGCTTCAAGATTCAGCGCCAGGTGCGGGTTCATACGGCGCAAGGCCGGCTCACGATGGCATTGCTCATGGCCATGCCTCCGGCGGTGGTGGCGATTCTCCAGATTTTCAGCCCCGAATTTGTGCGGCCACTTTTTGTCGATCCCCTGGGCCACGCGTTGCTGGTCATCAGCATTGCTTTGCAAACTACGGGTTATTTTGTGATCCGGAAGATTATTAAGATTCAGGTATGAAGGTGAGGTTTAATAATTGCTGCTATAAGCATAAAAAATATTATACTTATTTCATTGATTTTTTTAGTAAATTCTTGGCATAAATGACGGCTTTGATATTAACCATCGTCGTGTTCGTCACCGTGGTGCTGGTGGTTTTCTCGTTCGGCGCCGCCGTGGCGACCCCCAGCTCCGTGCTGGGAGCCCGTTTGCGCGCTCTGGGCGGACAGCCGGCCCAAGCCAAGGAAGCGCCTGCGATGAAAGTGAAGGAGCGCATCGAGCAGGCGCTCGATCCGCTCAGCAAGGCCATTCCGCTCTCTCCGTCTGACGTTTCCCGCACCCGAGCATGGCTGATTCAGGCCGGACTCCGGGACTCGCGTCACGTCAGCTACTATTTTGGATCCCGTCTTCTGTTGGCGTTTCTGGGCCTGGCGGGCGTCATCGTATTCTCCGGCGTCGGCAGCATGCCTCTGTTGGTGTGCGGGCCCGCACTCGGTTTCTTCATTCCGCGTTTCATTCTGAAGCGCATGATCAAGAATCGCCAGCAGCGTATTCGCCTCGCCTTGCCCGATGCTCTCGATCTCACCGTAATTTGCGTGGAAGCTGGTTTGGCCCTGGACCAGGCGTTAATGCGAGTAGGAAAAGACCTTCACCACGCCCATCCTGACCTAAGCGATGAGTTTCATTTGGTGAACCTCGAGATGCGGGCCGGCAAACCCCGTGCCGAAGCGCTGCGTAATCTCGTTGACCGTACCGGCGTGGATGACATTCGATCTCTGGTTGGTACTTTGATCCAAACGGATCGCTTTGGCACCAGCGTGGCCCAGGCCCTGCGCGTGCATTCGGACTCCTTGCGGACTGCCCGCCGGCAACGCGCCGAAGAGCAGGCTGCGAAGACTACAATTAAGATGGTTCCTCCTCTGGTTATATTCATTCTGGTACCGTTTCTCTTCGTCACGATTGGTCCCGCGCTGATTCAGGCGTATCACTCCCTGGCCGGCAAGTGAACGCCGGAATTAATCGCCAGGGAATACGAAGTTGTTGCAGCGATAACCAAGCGGAAGAGAATCAGGAGCTTTATGTCGGAAGTCGTCCCGCACGGCCACGCTTTCAACCAAACCCGCCAGCGTTACCTTGCTACCGAACTGGCGGTAGCCGATACGCATTGGTCCCGATTGCGTGGCCTGCTGGGAACCTCCGAGCTGGATTTCCTCAACGGTGGCGGACTCTGGATTCAGCCCTGCCGGGGCGTACATACGCTTGGAATGCGCTTCGCGATCGACGTGGTCTATCTCGACCACTCCAGCACGGTGATACATATCGAGCACAATCTTCGGCCATGGCGTTTCGCTCCTGTGCGGATGCAGGCAAGGTCGGTGTTGGAATTGCCTCCATATACCACCTCTTCAACAGGAACCATGTTAGGAGATAGAATTGAAATCAAGATGCGGTCCGGCGGCTCTGCCCCCGGCATTCCCCCAGGCATAAATCCAGACGACGTAAACCGGGAAAAAGAGATTCACGCTTGACCGAAACGCTCCAACTCGAACGGACCGAGATCCTTGTCCATGATGCGCCGAAACTCCTTGTGGAGTGGTCGCCGCGCTGGGAAGAGTTCGTTACTTCCATCCGCCCGGCGTTTGCTCGCTCGGGGTCGCGCCTGGCAGGCGAAGCGCCGCACGGTGTTTCTTCTCATCGGAGCACGGCCGCCGCGTTACTGCTGGAAGCATTTCTGCTTTTCATTGTGATGGTTCTTCCGCGGCAGATTGCCCGTATGCGTCCTTACGCCGCGCCTAAACTTGTTCCCTACGAGGTGATCTACTACTCCGGCGACGAATTGCCGCGCACTCAGGATGTGGGCGGCGCGCAAGCTGGCACTACTGGCCGTGCTGGTGGCCGCCAGGCTCATCACCGTACGCAGACGATCCGCGTAGCTCGCGGCACCTCGCTGGCTCCCAAAGTGGTCGACGCTCCCAACCTTAAACTTCCCTCTTCCAGCGCCGAAGTCGCCAACCTGTTGGCTATGAAGGCAGCTCCCGGAGCACCGTCGGCCGAGGGCTTGCGCTCTTCTCTGATCGCTCCGCGCCTCTCTGAAAATGTGGTCGCTCCCGTGGCGAGCAATGTTTCTCGCGACCAGGCTCGCAACTCGCCCATGCTGAATGCGGCCATTGTGCCTCCCGCGCCGAGCGTCCAGTCCGAGCACACACTGGTGGCGCCAGCATTAAATTCCAGCGTCATCGCTCCCGCGCCAAATATATCGCGTGACCGGACGCTTACCGCGCCTGCTTTGAACTCGAACGTTGTTGCGCCCGCGCCCAGCCGCGTCTCACACGATCGGGGCCGCTCCACTCCAGATTTGCAAGGGAGCGTGATTCCGCCCGCGCCTACGTCCGCCAGCCGCGAAGTGTCGCCGTCCCGAGTGCAGATGAACAGCACAGCGGTCGTTCCTCCGCCGGTTTCCGCTCCGGAGCGGGAGAGTGATCGCACGGCGAAACTAAACATGCCTGCTCCTTCGGTGATCGCGCCACCACCTTCCGCAGAGTCCACGCGTGAATTGCGCAGGCTCGAGAGCGGCGGTGCACCCGGCACATCGCAGAGCATTGTCCCTCCGCCGCCGACTGCCACTAACAATACTTCACTCGTAAGCAGCATCATTGGAAAGCTTTTCGGAACGCAGGATGTGGTGCCGCCTCCTCCGAATGTGTCTTCAGGTGGCGCGTCTGGAGCTTCCCGCAGCCCGAATGGAACCGCCGGGGGACTTGCCAGCAACAACATTATTCCGCCGCCCCCGTCGGCTGGAGGTTCCGGAAGCGCCGCGGGAGGATCCTCTGGCGCGCGGCGCGGCGCTCCGAACAATTCTCCCGGCACAAATGTGATTCCTCCACCGCCGTCCGTCTCTGGCGGTGGCGCAGGTGGAGGCGGAACAGGAAGCGGCAACACTCTCGCCAGCAACGTGATCCCTCCACCGCCGGGCCTTGGCGGCGGTTCCACTCCGTTCGGCTCTGGAAGTGGCAGAAAAGGCGCAGGCCTCGGCGGTCCTGGCGATGTGGGGTCGGTGCTCGCCCCATCAAAAGGTGGAAACGGCAACAGCGACAATTCTGGAATTGTCTTATCGTCCCAGCCCGGCTCGACTGTTGGGTTACCCGGAAACGGTGGCAAAGGTTCGCTCGCCATGTCGCCCAGCGGGGGCGACAAGCCGGGCCTCGGCGGCCTCGGTGATGGCTCAGGTATCGGCTCGGGCAATGGCCCCGGCAGTGGCTTAACCGGGGAGGGTTCGGGGGCTGGCAAGACTGGGGCCAGCCGCGGCTCTGATCCGAATGCCCACGGCGGGATCTCCCCTACGCCGGGCCCCGGTGGAGCTGGGAACGCAACGAGCGGTTCCCCTTCGGTACCTGGAGTCGATGTCCGCGGCGGCAGCACCGTGGTAACTTTGCCGAGCTTCGGCTCTGGTGGCGAAGGTACCAACAATCCCACACTTCCAGAGCGCTCTTCCGTGCAGGGAGATAAAGGCCCGGCCATCACAATCGTGGCGACATCGCGTTCGGGGGGGGCGTTCGATTTCTATGGAAAGCTGCCGGGCGACAACTACACCGTCTACGTCGAAACGACATCAGGCACAGCGGTAATGCAATTCGCCGAAGTCAGCCCCGGCTCTGGAGGCCGCACTGGACCATTAATGGGACCGCAGGGCTTGCGCACCGAACTGCCCAAAGACCTTCCGCATAACCGCGTCGTGGTGAAGTGCAAAGTGGACGCTTCCGGCAACTTGAAAAATCTTCAGGTCCTCGAACCTGGCCCCGCAGTCATGACCGCAAAAATCATTGCCGCTCTCCCTGGCTGGAAATTCCGCCCGGCCATGCGCGGTGGCCAGCCTATCGAGATAAACGCCATCCTTGGATTCAACATCAACACCAACGACCGCTACTAATCGGCACTGCTCGAATATTCATTCATTACCACGGCGAAAAGCGTTATCAAGCGCGTTTCGAATTACTCAGAGCCGCGACCGCGCCAGCAGTGCATAAGCTTTCCGGAACCAGGCACGCTCACGACGCCGCTGGTAAGCCGGCATGCTGGGTCGCTTGTCGAGAATCTTCTGGGCCCATTGCCGCGCTTCGTCGTTGCGGCCCTGCGCATGAAGAAAAAGCGCGTAGTTGTAATAAGTCTCGGAACTTGTGGAAGTCTTCGTGGCTTGCTGAAAAAGCGCATCAGCCTTTTCGGACTGCCCGGTCTGAGCATACGCATGAGCTAAAAGCCCTGCTGCGCGCTGGAAGTCGTAGTTAGGATCGGCACTGACAGCCCGCTCGAGATCGGGCACGGCTGCGGCGAAATCTCCCAATTCGACTTCCGCCACTCCGCGCCGGTAAAACGGATCCACCGAATCTGTTCGTTGCGAAATAGAACGGTCATAGCATCCCCGCGCCCGCGCAAAGTCGCCCTCGTCGAGATACAACAGACCCAGCTCTTCGTAATTCCCGGCTGAAGGATTATCAAGAATTGCCCGCTCCAGTTCGCGAATGCGACGCCGCCGCGGAAATGCCTGAAACGATCCGCGCAGCAATCCCGCGTCTGGAATTACCTCCGCCACGATGTAAACCACCGCCCCGATCCATCCCAGAAACAGAATGACAAAAATCCAGTAAGTGTCCGGTCTCCGGCGAATGAAGTGCACGATGGCAAACGCCTGCAACAAAAAACCCCAGCCGTGCAAGAAAAAGAAAAGCGATCCCATGCGAAACCGAATATAGCATGTGAGTTGCGGATCAACCGACATGGTATGTCACAATAACGGGGTGCCCGAAGTTACTTGTTTGCCCAAGCCGGACGCCGGAAGCCAGACGCCTAATTCCATAAGCCTTATTGCCACAGATATTGACGGCACCTTGCTCAATCCACAATTTCAAATCTCCGAGGGCGACTTGGCCGCGCTGCGGTGTGCCCATGCAGCGGGCATCGAAATCGTTCTAGTCACAGGCCGACGGCACATGTTTGCCTTGCCAATCGCACAGCAGTTGGGATTCGATTTGTGGCTAATCAGCTCGAATGGGGCGGTAACCCGGTCGCTGGCGGGCGAGACTTTCCATCGCGACATGATGCCGCTTGCACTGTGCCGCGACCTTTGCGGGGCAATGCAAGACTTTCGCGGCAACACCGTTCTAACCTTTGATACGGAAACCAGAGGTGCGATTGTGCTGGAGCACCTCGACGATTTGAGCACCAGCATCCGGCGGTGGCTGGAGAAGAACATGCAATACATCGAATTTGTTGTTCCTATCGAGAATTCGTTGGTGACAGACCCGGTGCAAGTGATGTTTTGCGGTTCGATGGCGCGAATGGCCGCAGCCTTGCAAGCTTTGGAAGCCACCGGCATAGGCAACCGGATGACCGTGCTTCGCACCGAATATCCTGAGCGCAATCTATCCATGATCGACGTGCTGAATGCGGGTTGTTCCAAGGGGCATGCTTTGTCCCGGTGGGCTGCCCATCGCGGTTTTCGGCCCGAGCAGGTCATGGCCATCGGTGACAACCACAATGACGTCGAGATGCTTGAGTTTGCTGGATATCCGGTTATCATGGGGAATGCTTGTGCAGAGCTACGCGGACGCGGCTGGAAGGTAACCTTGGGTAATGATAGCTGCGGCGTGGCGGCGGCCCTGACGGAAGTGGTCGCGGGGTGATTCGCACTCCCTTAGCGCACGGTTGGAATACTGAGTTTCAGTGTCGATTTCACGGATGAAGCGATCCATCATCATTGCCGGATTTGTAGCGCTGGCCGCTCTAATCGCGCTGACCGCGCTTCCCTGCCATGCGTCCGAGTCCGCCGTGCTCCGCAATGGGTTTGAAATTCGCCATGAGCGCCGGCAAGTGATTGGGGATGTGACCCGGCTGTTTGTGAATGGAGATGGGTCAAGCTTCGTCGATGTACCGACACTTGAGATCGATCACTTCGAAGAAGTGGCAAGCGAGGTGACAAGTACCAAACTCGAAGCTTCTTCCAACAACATCAAACAGCCGTCGGATTTGAATGAACTGGTAAACGCAGCAAGTGGAATGTACAAGCTCGACCCAGACCTTGTCACAAGCGTGATCCGCGCCGAGAGCGGGTTTAATGTCCGTGCAGTTTCGCCGAAGGGCGCGCAGGGGCTGATGCAGTTGATGCCACAGACCGCATCGCAACTGGGTGTGCAGAACGCCTTCGATCCGCAAGCAAACGTAGAAGCCGGCTCGCGCTATCTTCGCGAACTGTTAGAGCGTTACGACTTCGATCTGATCAAGGCGTTGGCAGCCTACAATGCCGGGCCACAGCGAGTTGAGCAATACGGTGGCGTGCCCCCTTACTACGAAACGAAAGCGTACGTGGCACGAATCGTGCGCGACTTCAATCGCAAGAAATTGGCGCAAAAGAGCCCTCCTGCAGCGGCAGCGGGCCATGCCGGCGTCAAGAAGCCAAACTCCCCGGCTTCCGCCAATAAGCTCCCCAGCTCGAGCGTGCAAATTGCGGCAAAGCCGAGTTTGACGACAGCGAGTGAATAGACTTCATTCCTCATTCAGCGGCCCGATCAGCACAGAATGTCGCCGCTGAAAATGAATTTCATTTTCAAGATGGCACAGTGGTATCCTGACTCTTTCATGCTGCAAAAGCGCATCGATGATCAGCCATCCATCTCTCGCGAAATGGTGCGGGAGGCTCAGGGAATCCTCCACCAGCATCTGAAACGGGTTGGATTGAAGCAGACCGCGCAGCGCGACACGATTCTGCGATCCTTTCTCGAAACCCGCGACCATCTCTCCACCGACGAACTGCACCGCCTGGTGCAGAAAAAAGACGCCGGCATTGGCTACACCACCGTCTATCGCACTCTCAAGCTGCTTGCAGAATGCGGATTGGCCAGCGAAGTTGCCTTCCACGACGGCATCGCGCGCTACGAGCACCAGTACAACCGCCGCAGCCATCACCACATGGTTTGCACGGAGTGCGGCAGTTCGGTGGAATTCTTCTCGCGCGAAGTGGACAAGCTCGAGCAGGAAATCGGACGCGCACACAATTATTCGACCACTCGCCACACTTTTCAGATCTACGGCGTTTGTGAGGATTGCAGGCAAAAGCACGCTGGCGGCCGGCCAGTTTAGACTTCATGCCGATCCCTTGTCCCGACTGCGCTGCGGAGATGCCCGATAAGGCCACCTTTTGTCCCGGCTGTGGGCACGCCATGCGGCCACTTGAACGCGCGCGCGGCACTGTGGGCGGCCTGCCGGAGACCTTGGCTGGTGCACTCGCCTACTTTATCGTCGTTCCAGCGATTGTTTTTCTTTTCGTGCAGCCCTTTAGCAAGAATCGCTTTGTGCGCTTTCATTCCTTCCAATGCCTTGGACTCTGCCTGGTTGCGGTGGTGATAGGTGCTGCGCTCAGGATTTCGGGCGTGCTGCTCTCCTTTATTCCCGTAGTCGGTCACCTGCTAGTTGCATTGTTCACCATGCTAGTAAGCCTCGCCCTGTTCGTAGTTTGGGTCGTGCTCGTCGTCAAGGCTCTGCAGGGCGAAATGTTCAAACTCCCGCTGGTGGGGGAATTCGCAGAGAAGCAGGCAGCCGCAGTTTAACGCTCGCGAGCGCATGGTCGAATTCTCGCTCCTCCCGGAGAAAGATTGCCTCGAATGCCGCTTTCTGTTACCTTTCCGCAACGTTGCGCGGATCACATTCGCGCGACCGAACGCGGGGTTCCAATTTCCAGTTCGGAGAAAACTTCATGGCGTTTTGCAATATGTGTGGCACACAGATTGCCGATGGCGCGACTACATGCGCCGCATGCAGCGGGCGCGGCGTGGTCGTCCCTGCCAGCACCGGTGCGGGACTCGCCGATAACGTCGCCGGAATGCTGGCTTACATTACCATCATCCCCGCGATAGTCTTTCTCGTGGTTGAACCGTACAGCCGGAGCCGCTTTGTTCGCTTCCACGCATGGCAATGCATATTCTTCAATGTGGGCTGGTGGATTCTATGGATCGGGCTGCGCATCCTGGTACACCTCCCCCTGATGGGTTTTCTCACCTTGCTGATGTGGCCACTGGTTTGGCTCGGTGGCTTCATCGTCTGGCTCGTTCTATTGCTGAAAGCGAATCAGGGACAAATGTTTAAATTGCCGGTGATTGGCGATATGGCGGAAAAACAGGCGAACGCGGTTTAAGTTGCCGCCGGCGCTCTTGACTTTCTTCCTCCAAGCTGTCATTCCTATTAGCTTTCACCTTGCCGTCCGAAACGTAATGGGCGTGGTTCTTGGGCGGCGAAATTTTTGAACATTGGGGAACGGATTGAAAGTCAGAGTCTTTTACCACGACAAGTGTTTCGACGGAGCTTCCTCCGCCGCTCTCTTCTCACGCTTTTATCGCGAAAGGATCCGCGGCGACGCTGACTTCGTTTTCTCCGGACTGCTGCATCGCGCCGGGGCACTCTTTAACGAATCCGATTTCAACGGCGACGAAAACGCCATTGTCGACTTCAAGTATTCCAGTTCGCCTAAAATCACATGGTGGTTTGACCATCATGAGAGCGCGTTTCTCTCGCCGGCTGACGCAGCACATTTCGAGTGCGATCAGAGCAATCGAAAATTCTATGATCCCGCCTTCAAGTCATGCACCAGCTTTATTGCGATGATTGCGCAGCAGCGCTTTGGATTCGATCCGGCTCCGGTCGCCGATCTTGTTCATTGGACCGACATCATTGACGGCGCTCTCTATTCCGATGCCAAGACGGCTGTGGAAATGCAAGCCCCCGCCATGAAGTTGACGATGGTCATCGAATCCGCGCCCGACCAGCGGTTCGTTCCTAACCTTATCCCGCTTATGGCAACAAAATCTCTGGCCGCTATACTCGAGGAGCCTTTTGTCGCTCCGCTTTTGCCGCCACTTCTAAAACGCCACGAAATCTCGATTGAGATTCTGCGGCAGCGCACCGAATGCAAAGACGGCACGATTTTTTTCGACATCACCGATCAAGACCTCGAGGGCTACAACAAGTTCGTTCCTTACTACCTTCATCCCGAATCGATCTATAGCGTGGGACTCAGCAAGAGCAGCTTCCGCGTGAAAGTTTCAGTCGGGTCCAATCCATGGGCGCCCGAGGAACCGGTAGTTAACCTGGCGAAGATCTGTGAACGGTACGGCGGCGGCGGACACGCTCGCGTGGGCGCCATCTCTTTCAATGTGGATCAGCATGCAGCGGCGATCCGGGCATCGAGGGAGATCGTGAGTGAACTCCGCGCCGCAGTTCGCACGAAAAAGAGTTGAGAGCCAACGGCAGCCGATTCGTTACCAACGTCGACGACGAAGAACGTGTGTGTACTCCCACGCAGTCGTGATACTCTGAAAATACTCGCGCCGCTGCATGCTCTCGCCTGCAACGATAAACGGTTCCTACCCAGCGCAGCGACGCTTGCTGCGGGTGGTAGCCGCCTTCGAACTGGTCAAAGGCCTTTTCGTGATGTTGATCGGCCTGAGCGCTATTCTCCTTGTTCACAAGGATGCCTGGGTCATCGCCGAGAGTTTGCTGGCACTGTTTCATGTCAGCACAGACCGGCACTGGGCGCAGCTATTTCTCGATTTTGCCGACAATCTTACCGATGCCCGTCTATGGATGGCGGCGCAACTGGCTTTTTCCTACACTGCCTTGCGTTTTGCCGAGGCCTACGGCCTATGGAAGGAACGCACCTGGGCGGAGTGGCTTGCTCTCGTATCCGGAACTTTGCTGCTCCCGCTTGAAATCCGGGGACTATTGCGCGGCATCACGATGGTTCGCTCCGGCTTGTTCCTGGCCAATCTGGCGATTGTGTTCTACATGCTTTTCGTGCTGCGCGCAGGACGTTTACATCGGGCCGCGCTGCGCGCGTCTGAGGCAGAAAACCGTGACAGTAACGACGAATAGGTCCATTGACTCTGGCAGCAACCGGTCCCTCCGTTTCATAATCTTAGAGCCGTACTGTGGAGGTTCCATGCGAGTCTTCTTTTGTTGTGCGCTCGTCGCTATTTACGCAGTAAGGATTGCTTCGAGCCAAGACACAGATTTTGTTAATGGTCCGCAATATCTTTGAGTTCGGCACCGGACGCTCGATCCGCCCTTTCGAACTTTTTCCTACGCTCCATTTCCACGCCCTCCGTGTCTCTGTCGGGTCCGGCCCTGGAAGTCGGCGCCAGTAATGCAACCGGAGATCTCAATGCGGGAGCCGAAGCTCAAACCGTCGTGGTACCTGAGGTAGGCGCTCTGCCCAAGGCCGATTTGCTTCCGATTTACTACGGTGCGCCCGCAGCAAATGTTATCGAGATCAGCTTCCGGCAGTGTCCAGTAAATCGATCGCGAGCACTGAGATTCCCCAGAGCATCGTAGATACCGGCGTAGCGCAGATCACCGAGGCCCAAGATCTGCGGGAAAGCGGGGAGTTACTCTGCCGGAAGCAGTGGCGTATGGCAGGGTGCACATTCGGCATGCGACGCGCATCACCAATGCTGATATCGACCGTCTACACAGCGGTATGTAGAGAAAGCAGACGAGACTGATCACGGTTTAGAAGGACTGACCGGATCATCGGTGTGACAGAGAATTAGGCAGGTGAGACCGATCGCACCAGCGCCCACGACCTTGGCCAAGGGGCTGTCCAGGAGGGGGCCCTTGCCGGCAGGTCGCGCAACACCCCCGCACTTCTCTTCCCGAGTAGCTTGCTCACCTTCATGCACGATGTTATCTGCCGATGCTGCCTGTTTTGATCTCCGGGCCACACCTTGAGCGTGAATCTTCACATCGTTCTTGTAAGCGGTCACTTTAACTTCGCCATCGATATCGCTCACGTCGTACTGAGTCCAGTCAGCTATAACAGGAATCACGGTCATGCAATTCACGCGCACCTTCATTTGGCGAGCCGTATTGAGCTGCAGGCTGCCGTGATCGAGCACGAGTTCGTCGCCCTCAAATTGCAAAACGGTGTCCGAGAGCACCATAACGGTGGATCCTTCGACGTCAATCTTCGCGCTGTGAGCCGTTTGCGTCTGGATATAGTCGTTCGGAAAAATCGCGGAGGACGCGGGCGCTGGATTCCCGTTCAGCCATGTGCCTCCATCGCTATGAAGCAAAGCACGGTCAGTGCCCTGAGCCGACATCGACGTAGGCACGATGACGATCATCACACCGCAAACGAGTTTGCGCCATTCAAGCAAACAGACTCCCGCCTTATCGCCGCACCAACGGCTTGGGCAAGCATAGCGTGC
>CAYOVU010000026.1:0-8425 GCA_964407505.1 uncultured Acidobacteriaceae bacterium
AATTACCAACTTACCCGATTACTCAATCACAAATTGCCCTTACGACCAGTTGCGGCGGCCGCGAATCCGCCCACTGCGCGGCGTGAATCCATCGTAGTGGCGCATAATCAGCTGCGCCTCGATCTGCGTCACCGTATCCATGGCCACGCCCACCACAATCAACAGCGACGTTCCACCAAAATAAAAATTCACTCCCAACCCGTTCGTCACCCACACCGGAAGCCGCTCAAACAACGAACCTCCGAGCCAGAACGGCAGGTGGTTCAGGTGAATGCCGGTGATCATCCACTCAGGAATGAAGGAGATGATGATCAGATAAAGCGCGCCCACCAGCGTGATGCGGGTCAGCACCTCGTTGATGTAGTCGGCTGTACGCTTGCCGGGACGAATACCCGGAATGAAGCCGCCATACTTCCGCATGTTGTCCGCGACTTCGCTGGGATTGAAAACGATCGATACATAGAAGTAAGCGAAGAAAATAATTCCTACTGCGTACAGCACGGTATAGAGCGGCTCGCCCCAACCCAGCAACCGCACAAGATCGCCAAAGTAACGGCTGTTGCGCAAACCATAACCGAGAGTCTGCGGCAAAGTCAGAATCGAAGACGCAAAAATTACAGGCATAACACCGCCGGCGTTAACCCTCAACGGCAAGTGCGTCGATTGCCCGCCCATCACCTTCCGGCCCACGACACGTTTCGCATACTGCACGGGAATGCGCCGCTCACAGCGCTCGACATACACAATGAACGCCACCACCGCGATCATGAAGACTACCAGGCCCACCATCAATACTGGCGTGATCGCTCCCCAGGTGCCATTCCTGGCTTTCTCAAAAAGATCCTGCACGCCACGCGGCAGTCCAACCACGATGCCGGCAAAAATCAGCAACGACATCCCGTTGCCGATACCGCGATCCGTGATCTGCTCGCCCAACCACATGATAAAAGCGCTGCCCGTGGTAAGCGTCAGCATCGTCATCAAAATAAAACCGGGCCCAGGATGAAGCACAAAGTCGCCAGCCCGTTCCAACCCGATTGCAATGCCGAACGATTGCACCGCGCTGAGAATCACAGTGATGTAACGGGTCCACTGCGTAATTTTCTTGCGTCCCAGCTCGCCTTCTTTTTGCAGCTTGGCCAGCGGCTCATACACCACGGTCAAGAGCTGCAATATGATCGACGCCGTAATATACGGCATGATCCCGAGGGCGAAAATCGTCAGACGCCGCAGGTTGCCGCCGGAAAACAAATCTACAAAGCCGAGTAACGATCCCCGGTTCTGCTCAAAGAATTGCTCCAGCTTCAGGAAGTTCACGCCTGGAGTCGGAAGATGTCCGCCCAGCCGGTAGACCGCAAGCATGGCCAGCGTAAACAGAACGCGCTTGCGCAGGTCCGGGATACGGAAGATGTTCGCCAGCTTCTCAAACATTACTGCAAGACCTCAACCTTGCCGCCTGCTTTCGTGATTTTCTCCTCTGCCGACTTGGAGAATTTGTGAGCGTGCACCGTGATTGCGACCGTCAACTCGCCATCCCCAAGAATTTTAACCGGATGCTTCGCCTTAATCACGCCCGCCTTGCGCAACACGTCGGGAGTAATCGGCGAGGCTAGCAATTCCTCGCCCAGCTCCAACAACCGCTCGAGGCTCACGATATTGAATTCCTTGCGGAAGATGTTGGTGAAGCCGCGCTTCGGCATGCGGCGGTGCAGCGGCATCTGGCCGCCTTCAAAACCGCGGATCAGGCGCATACCGGTGCGCGAACGCTGGCCCTTGTGCCCGCGAGTCGAGGTCTTTCCCATGCCGGAGCCCATGCCGCGGCCCACGCGCTTGCGCTTTTCCGACGCCTTCTTCGGTGCTCGAATGTTGGATAAATTCATAAGTAAACCCAAGGTTTCAGAGTTTCACGTTTCAAAGTTTCAAAGAGCTGAATCCGCCTTGAAACCTTGAAACGTGGAACCTTGAAACATTTCTACTTCAATATCTCGACCAGATGCGGAACCTTCGCGACCATGCCCCTAATCGCAGGGTTATCGGGACGCTCGATCACCTGATTCAACCGCGTGAATCCTAGTCCCTTGACCACTAGCTTCTGTTTCACCGGGGCACAAATAGCCGAAACCACCCACTTCAGGTGTATCTTTCCGGCAACGGCTTTCGGTTTCTTCGTTGTCATCGATAAATCCTCAATCTCACATCAGCCACAGTTTCTGAACTCTTGGTACTGGGTACCGGACACTGGGTACTAAGTCCTACAGCTCCTGCACAGTCTTGCCGCGCATCGCGGCCACGCTCTCTCGATTCTTCAAGCTCATGAGCGCATCGAAAGTCGCTTTGATTACATTATGAGGGTTGGTGGTGCCGATCGATTTGGTCAGCACGTTCTGCACTCCAACCGAGGTCATCACGGCGCGAACCGCGCCGCCCGCGATCACTCCCGTGCCTTCCGGAGCAGGCTTGAGCAACACCTTGCCCGAACCATAGCGTCCCAGCACAAGATGCGGAATGCTGGTCTGAGTTAGGTTCACCTTGATCAATCTTTTCTTCGCCGATTCAATCGCCTTGCGAATAGCCTGCGGCACTTCTTTCGCTTTGCCAGACCCGTAGCCGACCACCGCCGCCGAAGGATCTCCCACCACCACCAGCGCCGCGAACGAAAGATTCTTGCCGCCCTTCACCACTTTCGTGACGCGGTTGATCGCGACGACCTGGTCCTTCAACTGAAACGAATTGGCATCGAGCTTCTTAATCACTGTTGGCATTATTAAACCTAGCTTCTAGCTCCTGGCTGCTAGTTCCTAGCTAACCCCACCTGCAGGTTTAAGCTAGAATTTAGAAGCTAGAAGCTGTTTTCAGAATTGCAATCCCGCTTCGCGCGCCGCATCGGCTAACGCCTTCACCCGTCCGTGGTAAATGTAGCCGCCGCGGTCGAATACGACCTGGTTCACACCCTTTGCTTTGGCGCGCTCCGCGATGGTTTTACCTACCGTCTTCGCGGCGGCGACGTTACCGCCAGTGCGCCGGTCTTCTTTCTTGCCCTCGGCCGAACTCGCCGAAACCAGCGTCTGTCCGTGCAGGTCGTCGATGACCTGCACATAAATGTGATTCAGCGAACGATACACGTTCAACCTCGGCCGCTCCGCCGTGCCCTGCAGCTTCTTGCGGATGCGCTCGTGAATGTGACCACGCTTTTGGTTCTTCGATTTCTTCGTAAACATAGAATCTGTCCTTGGTTTTCGTGCGAGGCGATAGGTCTTAGGTGATAGGTCCTAGGTGTTGGTTTCCTTGACCCAAGACCTGCGACCTAAGACCGTTCCTACTTCGCTCCGGTCTTGCCTACCTTCTTCTTCAACCGCTCGCCCGCGTAACGCACGCCCTTATTTTTATACGGATCGGGCGGACGCAGCGATCGCATTTCCGCCGCTACCTGCCCCACTTGTTGCCGGTCTATTCCACTAAGAGTGACTCGCGTCTGCTTCGGATCGACTGCAGCCTCCACGCCGGTCGGCAACGGATACTCGATGGGATGGGAATAGCCCAGGTTAAATACCACCATCCCCTTGCCTTTCATCTCGGCGCGGTAGCCGATGCCAACGATTTCCAGCTCGCGCGTCCAGCCCTTGGTCACGCCCTCGACGGCGTTGTTCACCAGCGCGCGCGCCAGTCCGTGCACAGCCGCCTGCGAGTCGTTTTCGCGGATGGCCACAATATTCCCGTCCTTCTGCTCCACCTTAATGCCGGTAGGCAGAATGGTATCCAGCTTGCCCTTGGGCCCCTGCACAACCACCGTGCTGCCCTCTAATCTTACCGTCACCCCCTTGGGGATCGGGATCGGTTTTTTTCCAATTCGTGACATAAGAGTTTCTAGCTTCTAGCTCCTGGCTTCTAGCCAGGAGCTTCATCAGTGATTTACTCTTTCGTTCGGTTCGTCATTTCTCGCAGCGTGATCAGCTAGCAGCTAGAAGCTGCCTTACCATATCTCGCACAACAACTCACCGCCCACGCCTTCTTTGCGTGCCTGGCGTCCGGTCATGACCCCGCGCGGTGTGGTCAGAATGTTGATGCCCATGCCGCCGAGCACGCGAGGAATTTCGCTGCGCCGCACATACACGCGGCAGCCGGGGCGCGACACCCGCTCCGCCTTCGAGATCGCCGCCTCGTTGTGCGCCCCATACTTCAGATAGATCCGGATGATCTTGTGGCCTTCTTCTTCCGTGGCCTTGAAGTTCGAGATGTACCCTTCTTCCTTCAGGATACGGGCAATCTCCACCTTCAGCCTGGAAGCCGGAACGTCCACCTTCTGGTGCCGCGCCTGTAGCGCGTTTCGCACCCTCGTCAACATATCTGCGACCGGATCGGTCAACCTCATCGTTTGCTTCTCCTCTCGCCACCCGTTCGCTCCGCACCGGCGAAGAACCTGCGGCAGCCTCTTGCTGAATCCGCGCCCTCGTCGTTGGCAAAACGACTAACGACCAACGACCGATCTACTTACCAGGAGGACTTCGAAACGCCGGGGATCTCCCCGCGCAACGCCAGCCCCCGGAAACACAGGCGGCACAAACCAAACTTCCGCAGATAAGCCCGCGGCCGTCCGCAGATCTTGCATCGATTGTGCCGGCGCGTGGAAAACTTCGGCGTCTTTTCCTTGGCGTTACGCGCCATTTCGAACTTCTTCTCGATCTTCGCGTCCTTCACTCGTTTTGCTGTAGTCATGAAATCCTTAAAGAACTTTCGTTGTCTAGAAATCTACTGGCATCGTCCCCATCCTTAATTCGTGCGGAACGGCATGCCCAGGTGCTTCAACAGCGTCCGCGCCTGATTATCGTTCGCCGCGGTGGTCACAATCGTGACATTCATTCCCTTCAGCTTGTCGACCTTCTCGTAAGAAATCTCGGGAAAGATCAACTGGTCGTGCAGGCCGATCGTATAGTTGCCGCGCCCGTCGAACGATTTGGTGGAGACACCCTTAAAGTCGCGCACGCGGGGCAGGACGATGTTCACCAGCCGGTCGAGAAATTCGTACATGCGGTCGCCGCGCAGCGTCACCATGGTTCCAATGGCCTGTCCCTCGCGCACCTTGAAGGCCGCAATCGACTTCTTCGCTTTCGTCACAATCGGCTTCTGCCCGGTGATCTGCCCCAGCTCGTTCACCGCCGGGTCCATAATCTTCGAGTTCTGCGTGGCCTCGCCCATGCCCATGTTGACCACGATCTTATTCAGCCGCGGAACCGCCATCGTGTTTTTCAGCTCCAGCTCTTTCAATAAAGCCGGCGCCACTTCCTTCTCGAATTTCGCACGCAACCGCGGCCGCTCTTTGGCGCTGTGATGCGCCTGTGCCGGAGCCTTCTGCTCCTGCGCTGCATCCTTTGATGCTCTCTTCTCTTTATCCTTCGCCATGCGTCTCTTCAACTTCCTCCCACGGTTTCGGATTGTAAGAAGCCGTTAGCAATTGGCCTTTAGCTCTTACGTATACCGCTGCGTGAGACTAAACTGTTACCTCTGCTGCCTGCCTCTAGACCACAAGCTAAAAGCCAATGGCTATTTATCGAGCGTCGTTCCGCACTTCTTGCAGACGCGGACTTTTCTATCGCCGCGCACTTCGTGTCCGATCCGCACCGGCCCGCAGGTCGGGCAAACCAGTTGCACGTTCGAGTACGCAATCCGGCTCTCTTGCTCCGCGATGCCGCCCTTGATGTTGCGCTGCGGATTCGGGCGTACGTGCTTTTTCACCAGCATGACGTGCTCCACCAGGAGCTTGCTGTCATCGGGAAACACGCGCAGTACGCGTCCTTCCTTGCCCTTATCGCGCCCCGTGATCACCTTCACGGTGTCGTTGCGCCGTATATCCACTCGCTTGTGTACTGTGCTGACAGTTCTCATAAAGTCTAAAGTTTCAAGGTTTCAAAGTTCCAACGTTTCATTACCAAATCACCGAACTCAAGATTTCCAAAATATTCAAGGACCCTGAAACCTTGAAACTCTGAAACCTTGAAACTTGCTCCTAAATCACTTCAGGCGCCAACGAGACAATCTTCAAAAACTTCTTCTCTCTCAACTCGCGTGCCACCGGACCAAACACGCGCGTCCCCACCGGCTCGCCCGCATCGTTGATCAGCACCGCTGCATTCTGGTCGAAGCGGATATAAGTGCCATCGCGCCGCCGATGTTCCTTGCGCGTCCGCACGATCACCGCCTTCACCACTTTGCCCTTTTGCACCTGGCCGTCAGGAGCAGCTTCCTTCACGGCGGCGGTGATTATGTCGCCGAGGCTCGCATTCAGACCGGTCGAGCCGCCCAGCGGCAGAATCATCTGCAGCTTGCGGGCGCCGGAATTGTCGGCGACCTCCAGCATGCTTCTCATCATCACTGCCATGGCTTCATCTCCAGTATTCCCGTGCCGCTAGTAATTCCGTGCCCCTACGCCTGCTTGGTGTCATGATCCAACACAATCTCGGGCACCAGCGCCGTCTTGCGCACGATGTCTTTCAGCTTCCAGCGCTTCAACTTCGATAGCGGACGCGTCTCTTGCAGCCGCACCACGTCGCCCACATGCGCCTCGTTCTTCTCGTCGTGCGCGTAAAACTTCTTATTGCGCGCCACCACACGTCCGTAGAACGGGTGCGCCTTCTTGCGCGTCACCTGCACCACGATGGTTTTCGACATGCGGTTCGCGACCACTTCTCCTACCACTTCCTTGCGGCGCCCCTGCACCTGCTCGACCGCGGGGGTTGCAGATTTTGCGGTTTCCGCCATCATTTCTTCTCCGTGGCCGCGGCGCGCGTGCGCTCGCCGAGCACTGTTTTGACCCGCGCAATGTCCTTGCGCAGGCCGCGAATCTTCTTCAAGCTCTCAGTCTGCCCCATGTTCAGCTGAAACTTCAGCTTAAACAGCTGGTCCGCCAGATCCTGCCCCTGATGCTGCAGTTCAGCGTCCGTTAAATTTCTGATCTTGTCTGCTTCCATAAAATAATTCCTGACTTTTCTTTTACCGGCTACTTAGCACTGGCCGCTAATCCTGACCACTAACTTAATGCGCCACGTCCCGTTTCACGAACGTCGTGCGCAACGGCAGTTTGTGCGACGCCAGCCGCATGGCCTCGGTCGCATCCACCACCGTGACCCCTTCCATCTCAAACAGGATTTTTCCCGGACGTACCACCGCGACCCAATGATCGGGCGCGCCCTTGCCTTTGCCCATACGGGTTTCGGCCGGCTTCTTCGTGACCGGCTTGTCGGGAAATACCCGGATCCAGATCTTGCCGCCGCGCTTCACAAAGCGGGTCATGGCCACGCGGCTCGCTTCGATTTGCCGGTCGGTAATCCAGCCCGGCTCGAGTACCTTCAGGCCAAAGTCACCGAACGCGAGCGTGCTGCCGCGCCAGGCTTTGCCGGTCATGCGGCCGCGCTGCTGCTTGCGATACTTCACTTTCTTCGGCATCAACATAAGTCAGCTCTTTTTCTCGTTGTCATCCTGAGCGAGACGCTTTCTGTCTCGCGAAGGATCTGGGCGAGCCGCGCGAAATGTCGCGTTTTTTGCGACACAATAAGCGCGCGGTTGGCTCGCTTCCTTAAAATGCTCCGACGCCCGTCGTCTGCTCGCGCTTCTTCGTCGGCAGAATCTCGCCTTTGTAAACCCAGCACTTCACACCAATCACGCCGTAAGTCGTCCGCGCTTCCGAGAAACCGTAGTCGATGTCGGCGCGCAGCGTGTGTAGCGGCAAACGTCCCTGCAGGTACCATTCCGAGCGTGCGATTTCGTTTCCATTCAACCGCCCGCTCACTCGAACTTTAATCCCCTTGCAACCAAAGCGCAGCGCCGAATCGACTGCCTTGCGCATCGCCCGCCGGAAGCCCACCCGCTTTTCTAGTTGCAGCGCGATCGCCTCCGAAACCAGTTGCGCATCGAGCTCCGGCTTGTGCACTTCCTGGATGTCGACAAACACTTCGCGCGACGTCCGCTTCTGCAGGTCGGCCTTCAGCTTGTCGATTTCCGCGCCCTTGCGCCCGATAATAATCCCCGGTCGCGCCGTCTTGATGATGATGCGCAGCTTGTTGCCCGGCCGCTCAATCTCAATCGAACTCACGCCCGCCGATTTCAGCTTGTCCTTCAGTTCGTTCTTCAGCTTGACGTCTTCATAGAGCAGCTTGTCGTAGTCCCGCTCCACGAACCAGCGCGACTTCCACGGCTTCGTGTAGCCGAGACGAAAACCATAAGGATGGACTTTTTGTCCCATTGCTTCTCCTAAATCAATCCCAAACCAAAATTCGTGTCATTCCGAACTCGCACAAAGCGCGGGTGAGGAACCTGCTGTTGCTTACTTGGCAGCAGCTTTCTTCTTCTTGCCAGCACCCGCAGCCTTCTTCGCCACCGGCGCCCGCCGCTTGGCCGGAGCGGCCGCAGCACTCGCCGTCCTGCCATCACCCGC
>CAYOVU010000027.1:0-14187 GCA_964407505.1 uncultured Acidobacteriaceae bacterium
ACAAAGCGCGGGTGAGGAACCTGCTGTTGCTTACTTGGCAGCAGCTTTCTTCTTCTTGCCAGCACCCGCAGCCTTCTTCGCCACCGGCGCCCGCCGCTTGGCCGGAGCGGCCGCAGCACTCGCCGTCCTGCCATCACCCGCCTGGCGGGCGGAATTCGTCCCGCGCTCGGCCAGCACCAGCGTGATGTGCGCGATCCGCCGCACGTAACGGAACGCACGGCCCTGCGGCGCCGGACGGATGCGCTTCATGCGAGGCCCGTCGTTGGCAATCGCGTTCTTCACATACAGATTGTCCAGCTCAACGTCCAGCCCTTTTTCGGTGCTGAGAAAATTCGCGTTATCGAGCGCCGACTGCAGCAGTTTGCCCACGTGCGCCGCGACCCGCTTCTTGGTGAACAACAGCGTGTTGCGCGCGTCTTCCACTTTGCGCCCCTTAATCAATTCCAGCACCAGGCGCGCCTTTTGCGGCGAGACTCGCAAGTAACGCATTTCCGCTCGGAATTCCATCGTTTCCCCTTATGCCTTCGGCGCCGCCGGAGCCGACGGAGTAATCGCTCCCGGCCCGCCCGGAATGCCCGCCGGCTTCGCAGCAACTTCCGTCGCCGCACGCATGGAGTGGCCCTTAAAGTTGCGCGTAAAGCTGAACTCGCCCAGCTTGTGCCCCACCATGTTCTCGGTCACATACACCGGAATGAACTTCTTACCGTTGTGCACCGCGATGGTATGGCCCACCATCTCAGGAACCACAGTCGAACGCCGCGACCAGGTACGCAACACCTTCTTCTCGTTGCGCGAATTCATCCCTTCGACCCGCGCCATCAGGAACGCATCCACAAACGCGCCTTTTTTTGTTGAACGTGCCATAAGCTATTTGCTCCGCCGGTTCACAATAAACTTGTCGGTCCGCTTGTTATTCCTCGTCTTATACCCACGCGTCGGCTGACCCCAAGGCGTCACTGGATGCCGTCCGCCCGAAGTCTTGCCTTCACCGCCGCCGTGCGGATGGTCCACAGGATTCATCGAAACGCCGCGGTTGTGTGGACGCTTTCCCAGCCAGCGCGAGCGTCCTGCCTTGCCGATCGTGACATTTTCATGATCCAGATTTCCGACCTGTCCGATCGTCGCCATGCAATCCTGCGAAATCTTGCGCGTCTCGCCCGAGGGCAACTTCACCAGCGCGTAATCGGATTCCTTTGCGACCAGTTGCGCCGCACCGCCGGCCGAGCGCACCATCTGCCCACCCTTGCCCGGCTTGAGCTCGAGGTTGTGAATCGACGTGCCAGGCGGAATATTGCGCAGCGGCAAAGCGTTGCCCACTAGAATATCTGCGGCCGGCCCGCTCACGACTTTTTGCCCGACCTTCAAACCTTCCGGCTGAAGGATGTAGCGCTTCTCTCCATCGGCGTAAGCCAGCAAAGCGATGCGCGGCGAACGGTTCGGATCGTACTCGATGCTGACGACGGTCGCCGGAATGCCGGTCTTGTCTCGCTTGAAATCGATAATGCGCAGCTTGCGCTTGTGCCCGCCGCCAATGAAGCGCATGGTCATGTCGCCCGAATTTCGGCGGCCGCCAGTGCGGTTCTTCTTCTCAAGCAGCGGCTTGTGCGGATGCCGCGTCGTGATGTCGTCGTTGACGATGGTCGTGCGGTAGCGCAACGTCTGCGTCGTCGGTCGATAAGTCTTGATTGGCATAATCAGCTCTTAACTAAACTCTTTGTCATTCCGAACCGGCATTCTTTACCGGTGAGGAATCTGCTTCCTGCCGCACCTTACAAATTCTGCGCGTACTCCGGCATTTTCTCGCCGGCACGCAGCCGGACATATGCCTTTTTCCAGTCGGGACGATACCCGGCAAACTTTCCCCGCCGCCGTTCTTTTCCGGGATACATCGCCGTACGCACGGAGAGAACTTTGACTTTGAAAATCGTCTGCACCGCTTGCTTCACTTCTGTCTTGGTCGCCCCCGGCGCGACCTGGAAGACCAGCGTGTTCTGGTTTTCCTTGATCGCCAATCCTTTTTCCGTGATCACGGGACGGCGAATAATTTGGTATGCGGATTTCATAATTCTTAGGCTACCTCCGCCGCTTTTTCATGCCGCACGCGCTTGCGTGGAGACGCTGCCGCTTTTTTCGCGCCTTCCTCTTCTCCAGCCCCGTGCCCCGTCTTGCGCTGCCGCTTCGACACCGAGTCCTTCAGCGTGAGCTGCAGCTTCTCGATCGCCGGATGGGAAAAAATCACGCTATCATAACGCAGCAAGTGATAAGGATGCACTTCATTGCCCGCGATCAGCTCAAGCCCCGCGATGTTTCGCGCGCCCAACTCCAGGTTGCGATTCGATACTCCCGGCGCTTCCACGACCAACACCGTCCTGCCCACCTTCAATGCGTCCAACGCAGCCCGAAATCCCTTGGTCTTCGCTTCCTTCATGTCAAATGCGTTTACCACGATCAGCTTGCCATCGGCAAACTTCGCGGCCAGCGCGGAACGCAGCGCGCCCAAAAGCTTCTTGCGCGGAAACGCATAGTCATAGGAGCGCGGCACCGGACCATGCACCGTTCCGCCATGCCGCCAGAGTGGAGACCGGATCGAGCCGATGCGGGCGCGTCCCGTACCCTTCTGCTTCCACAGCTTTTTGCCGGAGCCGGAAACCTGCCAGCGCGCCTTGGTGGCGTGCGTGCCGCGATGCTGCCCGGCGCGGTAATGCTTCACCGCTTCCCATAGCAGGTCTTCGTTGACCGCGCCGAAAATTTCGTCGGCGAGGTCGAAGCTCCCGACCTTCTTCCCACTTAAATCGTGTATGTCAATCGTTGCCATATTGCTTTCTCGTGTGGCGCGGGCGGCTCGCCCGCGCTCCCTTGAAATGCCTTACGCCTTCTTCGCCGCTCTCTTCGCCGCCTTCAATGGATCGACCGTCGCCGAACCCGCAAATCCGCGGCGCTCTCTCGGTGGCTTCTTCGCCTTGGTAATCACAATGTAGCCGCCCTGCGGCCCCGGCACACTGCCCTCGACTACGAGCAGATTCTCGTCTTTGTCCACACCCAAAACCCGCAGGTTACGCTGCGTCACTCGAGCATGGCCCATGTGTCCCGACATGCGCATTCCTTTAAACACGCGCGACGGAAACGCGGACGAGCCGATCGAACCTGTGATCTGGAACATCGAACCGTGCGACTTTGGACCGCCGCCAAAATGATGCCGCTTGACCACACCCTGGAAGCCTTTTCCCTTGCTCACGCCTACGATGTCGACAAACTTTTCGCCTTCGAAAATGTCGACCAGCACGCGATCGCCGGCCTTCACGGCACCATCGCCATCGCCGTCGCTCTCCAGAGGCACTTCCCGCATGAACTTCACCGGAGGAAGATTATTCTTCGCCAGGTGCCCCTGCGCCGGCTTGGTGAGCCGCGACTCCTTCACAAACTCGACCAGGCCAATCTGAGCTGCTTCGTAGCCGTCCTTCACCGCCAGCTTATGCTGCGTCACCACGCAAGGACCGGCCTGCAGCACCGTGACCGGGCGCACATCGCCCTTCGAGTCAAACAGCTGCGTCATACCGACCTTCTTGCCCAGAATGCCCGTAACCTTAATCGCCATCTCTGTCTCCACCCAGCTTGGCTCGCCGATACTTAGTGGCGGCTATTGGCTGGGAGCTCTGCTGTCCTAGCTAGAAGCTAGCAGCCATGAGCTAGAAGCTATTTATGTTCCTTGCCGAATGCCTTGATCTCCACATCCACGCCCGCGGGAAGATCGAGCTTCATCAGCGCGTCCACCGTCTGCTGCGTCGGCTCGAGAATATCGAGCAGCCGCTTATGAGTGCGGATCTCAAACTGCTCCCGCGACTTCTTATCCACGTGCGGCGAACGCAGCACGCAGTACTTGTTCCGCATCGTGGGCAGCGGAATCGGCCCGGCAATCTGCGCCCCGGTGCGCCGCGCGGTTTCTACAATCTCGCCCGTCGACTGATCCAGAATGCGGTAGTCGTAAGCCTTCAACCGGATGCGAATTCTTTCTTTTCCAATCACGTTTCACTCTCTCTAACCCCTCCCGGCGTCTCCGGAAGGAAAGAACCAGCGGCAAGTCGCAAGCCGCGTTTGACTATCAGTTGGGTCGAATTAGAGCGATCACTAAATCGTGCTCTAACGCATCCCAGTTTTCGACCAAGTCGACCAATTCGCCGTGCGGTCCGTTTTCAGACCTGATTGGCCTCCCGACCTTCGACTCAAACAAGCGCGCCAGATCGGGGCTAAACATCTCCACAGAACCCTTCATCGAATTCCCGCCGTCCTCAATTAAGATAGGGAACACCCAGCTGTCGCTGTTCTGAGCTGGCGGCCTAATCTCCGTCTTGAGGAACATGAATGAAGTCATTTACTGCACAATCTCCGCAATCGTGCCTGCGCCCACCGTATGCCCGCCTTCGCGAATGGCGAAGCGCAAGCCTTTCTCCATCGCCACCGGCGTGATCAATTCAATCACCAGAGAAACGTTGTCGCCCGGCATCACCATTTCGGTGCCCACCGGCAACTCCGCCACGCCCGTCACGTCCGTCGTTCGCAAATAAAACTGCGGACGGTATCCTTTAAAGAACGGCGTATGCCGCCCGCCTTCTTCCTTCGTCAGGATGTAAACTTCCGCCTTGAACTTGGTGTGCGGCGTGATTGAGCCCGTCTTCGCGAGAACCATGCCGCGTTCCACATCTTCTTTCGCAATGCCGCGCAGCAACAGGCCCGCGTTGTCGCCCGCCATGCCTTCGTCGAGTTGCTTCTTAAACATTTCGACGCCAGTCACCACCGTCTTGCGCGTGTCGCGGAAGCCGACGATCTCAACTTCTTCTCCGACTTTCACCTTGCCGCGCTCGATTCGCCCGGTCACGACCGTGCCGCGACCCTGAATTGAAAAAATATCTTCAATCGGCATCAGGAACGGCTTGTCCAGCTCGCGCGCCGGCTGCGGAATGTATTTATCCACCGCCGCCATCAACTCGTCGACCTGCGCCTCCGCCTTCGCTTCCCCGTTCAGCGCGCCCAGAGCCGATACCCGCACCACTGGAACATCGTCTCCGGGAAACTTGTAGCTCTTCAGCAACTCGCGCACTTCCAGTTCGACCAGTTCGAGCAACTCCGGATCGTCCACCGCGTCGACCTTATTCAGCGCCACGACCAGATACGGCACGCCCACCTGCCGCGCCAACAGCACGTGTTCGCGCGTCTGCGGCATCGGACCATCGGTCGCAGCGACCACGAGAATGCCGCCATCCATCTGCGCCGCGCCCGTAATCATGTTCTTGATGTAGTCGGCGTGGCCCGGGCAATCCACGTGCGCGTAGTGCCGGTTCGCCGTTTCGTACTCGACGTGTGCCGTCGCGATCGTGATTCCGCGAGCCTTCTCTTCCGGAGCGTTGTCGATCGAATCGAACGACCGAAACGTGTTCTTCGGATTATGCTTCGACAAAACCTTGGTGATCGCCGCCGTCAGCGTGGTCTTGCCATGATCAATGTGACCAATCGTTCCCACATTGCAGTGCGGCTTGGTACGATCAAATTTCTCTTTCGCCATAATTCAGCTCTTAGCTCCTAGCTCTTCGCCTCTAGCTCAAAACCTTATCATCCTAAGGTGCGTATTTTGCGCCGAAGGACCTATGCAACTTCTTCACAGCATCCGCTATTTCGCCGTCCCCTGCACTTTCGCGATGATTTCCTCCGCAACAGACCGCGGAGCCTCCTCATAGCGCGCAAAATGCATCGAGTACTCGGCGCGGCCCTGCGTCGACGAACGCATATGGGTCGCATAACCAAACATCTCCGCCAAGGGCACGATCGCCTTGATCACCTGCGAGCCGGCACGATGTTCCATGCCCTCAATGCGCCCGCGGCGCGAACTTAAATCGCCCATGATCACACCGGCATAATCCTCCGGCGTAACAACTTCAACCTGCATCACCGGCTCCAACAACACCGGCGAAGCCTTGCGCGCAGCCTCTTTGAAAGCCATCGATCCGGCAATCTTGAATGCCATTTCGTTCGAATCGACGTCGTGATAGCTGCCGTCGTACAGCGTCGCCTTCACATCGACCATCGGATAGCCCGCGAGAATACCGCCTTCGAGCGCTTCCTGAATGCCCTGATCGATCGGCTTGATGAATTCCTTCGGCACCGAACCGCCGACGATGTCGTTGACGAACTCGTAACCTGTACCCGCGGGTTGCGGATCGAGCCTAATCTTCGCGTGCCCGTACTGGCCGCGGCCGCCGGTCTGGCGAATGTATTTGCCTTCGGCCTCTGAGTGCTTGCGAATGGTCTCGCGATAAGCCACCTGCGGCTTGCCAACGTTAGCCTCGACTTTGTACTCGCGCATCATCCGGTCGACGATGATTTCCAGATGCAACTCACCCATGCCGCTGATGATGGTCTGTCCGCTGTCAGGATCAGTGTGAACTTTGAACGTAGGATCTTCCTGGGCCAGGCGTCCAAGCGCCATGCCCATTTTTTCCTGATCGGCTTTCGTCTTCGGCTCAACCGCAACCGAAATCACAGGCACCGCGAACGTAATATTTTCGAGCGCAATGGGATGATCTTCGCTGCAAATCGTATCGCCGGTGCTCACGCCCTTCAGCCCAACCGCGGCGCAAATATCGCCCGCCAGAATCTCGCTGATCTCTTCGCGCTTGTTCGCGTGCATCTTCAGCAAGCGGCCAATGCGTTCACTTCGGCGGCGGCCCGTGTTCAACACGGAGTCTCCGGTCTTGAGCTGACCTGAGTACACGCGAATAAACGTCAACTGGCCGACAAACGGGTCAGCCATGATCTTGAACGCCAGCGCCGAGAACGGTTCTTTATCGTCGGCTTTGCGGAAAATCTGCTCGCCGTTGTCGGGATTCGTCCCGTGCGTTTCCGGCACATCGAGCGGCGAAGGCAGATAGTCAACCACCGCATCAAGCAGCGGCTGCACGCCTTTATTCTTGAACGCCGTGCCCACGACAACCGGAAATACTTTTAAAGCGATGGTCGACTTGCGCAATGACGCGCGCAACGCGTCGGCGCTGATTTCTTCGCCTTCGAGAAACTTGTGGAGGATTTCGTCGTCGTTCTCGGCAATGCTCTCGACCAGCTGCGCGTGGAACGCTTCGGCTTTTTTCTTCAACTCGGCGGGAATTTCCTCCGTGATGTACTCGGCACCCATGGTGTCGTCAACCCACACGATCGCCTTCATGTTGATCAGATCGATGACGCCCTTAAATTTATCTTCCTGGCCGATCGGAATCTGAATCGCAACGGGCTTCGCGCTAAGGCGTTTGCGGATGGTATCGACGGCATGCTCGAAATCAGCACCCATCTTGTCAATCTTATTAATGAAGCAAATGCGCGGAACGCCGTATTTATCGGCCTGACGCCAAACTTTTTCCGACTGCGGCTGCACTCCGTGAACCGCATCGAACACCGCAACGGCGCCATCGAGTACACGCAGCGAGCGTTCTACTTCCGCCGTGAAATCCACGTGGCCGGGCGTATCGATAATGTTGATGCGAATGTCGCGCCAGGTGCAGGTTGTGGCAGCAGACGTAATCGTAATGCCGCGCTCCTGCTCCTGCTCCATCCAGTCCATGGTCGCAGTGCCTTCGTGGACCTCTCCGATGCGGTGCGTCTTTCCCGTATAAAACAGGATGCGCTCCGTCGTAGTGGTCTTACCGGCATCGATATGGGCCATGATGCCGATGTTCCTGCAGCGATCTAATGGGACTGTTCTGGGCACGACTTCCTAACTCTTTCTGGGCTCCGAAAAATTAGCTTTTAGCTGCTAGCTTCTGGCTCCTAGCTAGTCGCTAGAAGCTAGTGGCTGTGTTTTTACCACCGATAATGCGCGAAAGCCTTATTCGCTTCCGCCATGCGGTGTACGTCTTCTTTCTTCTTGATGGCCGCGCCTTTACCGTTGGCGGCGTCCAGCAATTCATTGCTCAACTTGTCGACCATGCCGCGCTCGGCGCGTCCGCGCGCATACGTCAGCAGCCAGCGGATCGCCAGCGACGTGCGCCGGTCGGCATTCACTTCCACCGGGACCTGGTAGTTCGCTCCACCCACACGGCGAGTTTTCACTTCCAGCAGCGGCTTGGCATTCTCAACGGCTTTCGTGAACAGCTTCAAAGCTTCGTCGCCACCCTTTTCCTGCACCTTGGTGAGGGCTTCATAAAAGATGCCCTCAGCGGTCGACCGCTTGCCCTGCCACATCATCGAGTTAATAAACTTCGTCACCAGATTCGAGCCATAAACGGCATCGGCTGGCACGGTCCGCTTGGATGTATGTCCTTTACGGGGCATCTGCTTCTTAACCCTTCTTGGCGCGCTTGGCACCGTATTTCGAACGTCCCTGCTGACGACCGGCCACGCCTACCGCGTCCAGCGTGCCGCGAATAACGTGATAACGTACTCCCGGCAGATCCTTCACGCGGCCGCCGCGGATCAGCACGATCGAGTGCTCCTGCAGGTTATGGCCAACTCCGGGAATATAGGTCGTAACCTCGATTCCATTGGTCAGGCGCACGCGCGCCACTTTCCGCAACGCTGAGTTCGGCTTTTTCGGAGTCTGCGTGTAGACGCGGGTGCAAACTCCACGCTTCTGCGGACACCCTTGCAGTGCCGGACTCGCCGTCTTATACCGTGGCCGCTTGCGGCCCTTCGCCACCAGCTGATTGAAAGTAGGCACTCTTGGTTACTCCTTGTCGCACAAAACGACGTCGCACACTGACACTGGCGAATGAACAGCATTCCGCGCCATCCGCTTCCCGGGTGTTGACCGCACAATCCGGGCTGGCAGGCCATTCGGCCAGCCATGCTTCTCAACGCAAAATTGCGGAGAGAGATTTCTGGTTCCCAAATCTAGGTTTTCGCTGCCGACGGTGGCACCCGGCCAAAACTCGGGGGTGCTCCGTATCGCCAGCTCTGTCCTGCATATCCTCTCGCAGACTAACGTCACGCCTTACAGGCGCTCCACCAGCCCGAGGGCGAAAGGCAGCGCAGGAACATTTTCAGCGAGGAAGTCTCCGAAACTCCATTTGCTCGAAACTAAACTTCTACCGGAGACGCATTTCTCAAAAGCTTTGTCACAAGTTCGCGTACAAACCAAACGAACTTACGGCATACAGCAAGCTAGGATGAACTCGCGGAACCAAACTACTATAGCAAGTGACTGCAAACATCGTCAACCCGTGTTTTGTAGCGGCACTGATCTAAATTAGATCAGTGTAGATCAGTGCCTTTGTAGCAACGGCCTAAGTCCGATGAAAGATCACGCGGGACAGCCGCCCTCGGTCGCCTTCCTCAAGCCGCAAACTGAAACCGCCTGCGAAGATTCCGGGGCCCCCAACAAAGAGCAACCTAGAGGTTGCAGTTTTCTCGAGCCCGAGCTATTATGCAACCCAGAGGTTGCATATTATGACCGACCGCATCGAGAAACGGATCGAACTCAAAGCGCCGGTTTCGCGGGTTTGGCGCGCCCTTACCGATTATCGTGAGTTCGGCGAGTGGTTCCGCGTAAAGCTGGACGGTCCCTTTGTGCCGGGTCAAGTCTCCCGCGGCCAAATCACTTATCCCGGCTATGAGCATCTCAAGTGGGAGGCTGTCGTCCAGAAAATGGAGCCGGAGCAGCTGTTCTCCTTCACATGGCCGCATCCCAAGTCGATTGAGAAAGCGGACTACCCACTCGACTGCTCGAAGGAACCAACCACACTCGTCGAGTTCAGGCTGGAGCAGACCGCCAGTAGCACGTTGCTCGTGCTCACCGAGTCGGGCTTCGACAAACTTCCCGCAGACCGCCGCCTCGACGCCTTCCACAGAAACGATGGCGGCTGGACCGAGCAAATGAAGAACATCGAGAACCATGTCGCGGAGAACCATGTCGCGTAAAAACCGTAGCTACGTTGCGACGACCGCCAACCGGCCTCACGCGCCAGTTTTTGCGGCCCTCGGTGACCAGACGCGCCTGTCATTAGTGGCAAGGCTCTGCCGGGGAAAGCCGCATTCGATCTCGCAGCTCACGGAGGGTTCAAGGCTGACCCGGCAGGCGATCACCAAGCATCTTCGAGTGCTTGAGCGAGCAGGAATTGTGCGCTGTGTCCGCGCCGGGCGCGAAAGCCGGTTCGAACTGTATCCAGAACCGATCCAGGAGGTTAAATCGTACCTCGATTTCGTCTCCAAGCAATGGGACGAGGCACTCTTCAGATTAAAGGCTTTTGTCGAAGAGTGATTGCTCTGAGACTCATGCTCTTAGCAAAGTGCAACCGTTCAAGTTCGGAATTCTGGTTGACAAAAAATCGGACGTCGATTTCGTACAAGCATCAGCCGCCTCGCCTTTTGCATCCCACTGCAACAGGAGTCGCAGGTTTAGGAGGCATCTTGGCTTGCTGAATCCGTCTCCAGCCTCTACACTACACGTTTCCATTCCAGTGAGCCGTACTCTCGCGGTTTGTACCGCGAGGGCGACGAGAGGGTGCATGGGAAGTTTGCGTTTCGCTTCATGGGCGGCGATTGTCGTCATCTTCTTATTATTATTTTTGCCAGCGTGCGGCGGCCACAAGCCAGCCGGTGCATCTCCTTTTCCGCTCTCAATCACCCTGACCCCATCTCCCAGCATTTCGCTTCAACAGGGCAGCGTTCAGGCGTTCACTGCCAACGCAGTAAACAATGGCAATTCGCATATTTCACCCACCTTCACCTTTGCTGTTACCAATTCCAGCGCGGGTGGAGTCACTGGCGGCGTTCTAGATATCGCTCCCAGCGGAGCCGCATGCGCCGGCAACTGGAACGCCCCGCTTTTTACCATCTGCACTCCTGCGGGAATCGGCGTGGTTGAGGTTACTGCCTCGGCTCTCGGAGCCTCCAGCGCTCCCACCCTGGTCTTCGTTCACCCGCCTATCGCCAGCATTCAGGTCAGCCTGGTTCCTCCGGTCAATTCACCGCCACCCGCTTGCCCCAATCAAATTGCTTTGCCTGAGGCTTGCCAGATCAAGTTCACGCCGACCAGCTCTTGTCTTTCGACCAACCAAACTGAGACCTTGCAGGCTATTGCCTTCGACAGTAACGGACACGACATCACCCCTTCCGTCGGAACTTTTACTTGGACCGCCAGCAACCCGAACGTAGCCAACTTCGCGCCAGTCCTCAACCCTTCTTACAACGTCGCTACCAATCAAGTGACCGTATCGCCGAGCGCTCCGGGACAAACCCAAATCATCGCCTCTGCATCTGGGATCTTCAGTCAGCCCTCGGATGTCTTGCCGCGAGTTTCGACCTTCGAGACATGCCCGGTGCAGTGCATCGATCTCGAACTCGGCACCAACGGAGAATTTACCGGCCAGACGAGTTTCGTGGCCGCGAAAGGAACTTCGGAAACTATCACTGCGACGGCGGTTGACGTTCAAGGCTGCATCGTGCCCAAGCCGCCACTTACGTGGACATCCTCACAGCCCGCGGCCCTTGGCCCCGGCGGTACCGCTGGATGCACCGGGAGCACTTGCTCCGTTTCCACCGCGCAGCCTGGAGCCGGAGTGATCACCGCATCCTGCAGCCCGCCAACCTGCAACATTGGCTTCCCGCTGAATCTGAACCCAAATCTCGCAGCTCCCTTTATTCCCCAGCCGGTGTATCCCATCACGGGCATTTCCGGCCTGGTCACGGGCGCACCTTCAGCCACCAGCGTCATCGCCACGAGTCAGGATTGTTACAGCAATCAGATCTGCGGCGTGGCGCTCTACGACATTGCGACTAGCGCGGACACCGCCGGAGGGCCAACTACCATTCCTGATGCACCTAATTCGTTGATGTTCGATCTTGCCGGAGACAAAGCCTACATGGGTAGCGCATTCGGCGCCTTTGCCATCACCCCTGCCGATATCGGAGGGTCCACGAACCCCTTTACTTCGCTACCCGCTGCCGGGACTCCTCTCGGATTCGTTACAGGCAAGCTCATCGCTATCTCACGCAACGGCGGCCAGGCCATTTTCTCCGACACTATATCGACGCCGAATAAGGTGTACGTGGTCAACACCGGCACCTCATCAACCACCACAACCCAGCTGAACATCAACAGCGCGATCGCCGCGACATTTTCACCTGATGGACTTAAGGCCTTCATCCTTGGCGATGGTGGAACTTCTCTCTACGCCTATTCGTCGCTGCAATCATTGCAATTGCTAGCCAACCCACTTCCGTCGCCCGCAACCTCGGTTGTCTTCAATTCCACGGGATCGTTCGCTTTGCTCGCCGGCGGAGCTGCCTCGCCTTCCACGCTCGCGATTTACAATAACTGCGACAATTCTGAGGTAACCTTGCCCCTGCCCGTGCTTACCCCGCCGGCTCCCGGCCTGCCCGCTCCGCCGGTGCTTCTGAAAATGGTCCCGCCAGGTAACGTCGCTCTTGGTGCTGCATTGCTCCCCATTCCACTCAATCCGGCCGGCCTCGATTTCTTCATCGGCGTGGATGACACAGGAGTCGACGTCATTGCTACTACCTCGACTCAGGCAAGCGCCGGCACTTTATGCCCGCAGAGCGTTGATCTTGCCCATCCGACCTCCGGCGGCAATCCGTTTCCTCCAACGCATGTGGATATCGGCCACGGAACTTTCAACCCGATCAACTTTTTTGTCTCGCCGGACGCGACTCAAATCTACATCGTGACCAGCGACCAGGGAGTCCTGATCTATAGCTTCAACACCGGCGCGGTCACCGCAATCCCGCTGAGTGGAAACGCCGCTCCTCTCGCCGCCGATATGACGGTCGATGGCACGTTGATCTACGTCGCCGGCAGCGACGGTTTGCTGCACCAACTCGTTACCGGCACCGCCGGCTCCAATTCCGAACAGGTGACTCCCATCTCCTTCCCTGCGCTCCCCAACTCAGCCAACAGCTTCTGTTATTCCTCCTTCAGCTGCGCACTCGATATAGTGACCGTGAAGCCGTAGGAATTTCCGAGAGGACTCGCTGGAGTGGTGCGCGCCCGAGGCTTGTAGGGACAGCGCCCCCGGCTGTCCGGTCGAGCGCGGAGAGCGCTCGACAATTGCCGCAATTTAATTTACTGCCAGAGGCGTAGCGCTACGCCATCTTTCCCAAATCCTTGGCCACGCTGTCGAGCACGCCATTGACGAATTGCACTGACTCCAGGCTGGAAAACTTGCGCGCGATTTCGAGCGCCTCATTAATCACCACTGCCCGCGGCGTGTCGGGATAGCCGAGAAATTCCGCCACGCCGGCGCGTAGCAGATTGCGATCAACCGCCGCCATCCGTTCCATGCGCCAATGTTCCGCGTGACCTTCGATCAGCTTGTCGATCTCCGCCACACGATCGGTCGCCACCCGAAACAAATCCTCCGCAAACCCACGGATCTCGTCGCTCGTCCCCTCATGCTCCGCCCAGAAGGTATGCCGCACCTGATCCACAGTCTGCTTCCCCATGTCAGCCTGGAAAAGCATCTGCAGCACTAACTCGCGAGATTTTCTACGTGTACCCATAGAGGCAATTGCTAGCTTCCGTTTGTCAGTTGTCAGTTTACTGCAGAGAAGGAATTACTTGCGCTTTGTCTTCGCGCTGCGAAGCTTCTTCTTCGACTTGCCGTTCCTCACATCAGCTTTGTCATTCCTCAAATTGGATTTGTCATTCCGAGCGGAGTGAGGAACCTGCTTCTTGCCGACAGCGGATAACGGCTGTCCGCCGCCCGATTGCTGGCGCCCGCTAGCTGAACCCCGAAGCCCGATAGCCTCGTTCAGCGACGCCATCTCCACTGCCGCCAACGCCGCCTCAAATCCCTTGTTGCCCATCTTCAGCCCGGCGCGATCAATCGCCTGCTCCAAATTCTCGCAAGTGAGCACTCCGAATGCATGAGGCACGCCGGTCTCCTGCGCCGACTGCCCAATCCCTCGCGTCACTTCGTTGACAATGACGTCATAGTGCGCCGTATCCCCGCGCAATAAACAACCGATGCAAATGACCGCATCGTACTTTCCCGTCTCCGCCATCTTCCGCGCCGCCAGAGGAATTTCGAAAGCTCCCGGTACCCGCGCGACATCGATATCGTGTTTGGTGGCACCCGAGCGCACAAGACCATCAACCGCGCTCAGTAAAAGCCGCTCGGTGATGAAAGCGTTGAATCGCGAAACCACAATCGCGAAGCGCCTCCCAGAAGCGTTGATTGATCCCTCTAG
>CAYOVU010000028.1:0-8411 GCA_964407505.1 uncultured Acidobacteriaceae bacterium
ATTCTGTGAAGCTGGTGGGCGCTCATGCCCTTTTTACTGGCACAAAGCAGGTGATAGGCCAGCAGCCATTTGCTCAGGGGGATATGGGAATCCTCGAAGATCGTTCCCACGGTAACGGTGAACTGCTCACGGCATCCGCCACACTTCCACACGCCCTTGCGAACGTGCGTGCCTTTCTTGGAAGGTTTCGGCTCTAGGCGATAAGCGTTATTGATCTCGCCGCAATGTGGACAGACAGGGCCATCCGGCCAGCGCAGCTTTTCGATGAATTCCCGCGCCTTATCTTCATCGCTAAAGTGTTGAGCCAGAACGAATAGGTTGAGTTCATCGTTTGCCATGAGCCGATACTATCTAAGACTCGTGGGTTTGTCAAGTGCATAATTCCCCTTTTCTGGACACTAATATTCATGACCCACTAAAAAGTGCTGAATTGGTAACGTCGTGACAAGGCGAAACTAATCGTACTGTCTAGGGTTTGCTAAGCTTAGCAAAATAGGGAGTCTCCGCCCCGCCACTTATGACCCCTGACGAACGCGAACAAATGGCGATCCTATGCCAGCGAATTGCAGTTGAGAAAGACCACGACACGTTCACGAAGCTTGTTGAGGAACTGAACGAGCTGCTGGCGCGCAAAGAGCAGCGTTTTAACGCCGCTGAACGTAAGGGTTAAGCCGCAAATCATTTCACCGTGATGGTGACATAGCTCGTGTGGATCGGCTTGTAGCCATTGTTCGGATTAACATCCAAAATCGCCAGCTGGTAGGTTCCGGGACCGGGCAGCGTCACATTTTGATTGATGAACGCGCTATTCACGCCCACCCCAGTAGCCGATTCGCCCAGTTTCGTGCCATGTGTGTTGTCCCAGACTTCAATATGATCGACGAGCGGTGTGTTCGATCCCGCCTGTTCATACGCATAGGCGCTGATCGGCACGCTCGTAGTTGACCACGTAGAATTATTTTGCGGCGAGTTCACGTAGACCCCTGTCGCCGCGGCGACCGTAAAATTGACGTTACTCCGGTGAATGGGCTGGCTTGTGCCGCTTACGTCCTCTACCGTCAAAGTATATTTTCCCGGCGCCAGCGAGTACCATTGATTGATCGTGGTTCCCGTCGGCGAATCCCCAAGCTTCGTGTTGCCGTTCCAAACTTCGATGTGGTCGATGCCGGAACTCGACTCCTCCGCTCCCACCTCTACCGCAAATGCGCTCAGCGGAAACAGCGGCCCCTGCGTCGAACCGCTCGCTGGCGTACTTACGAACACCCCATAGTCTGAAGACACCGTATAATTCGTGACTTCCTTATGCAGGATTGAATAATTCGGCGCGCCGCCAATATCCTGGATCGTCATTTGATGCGGCCCGTTCCCACTCACCGGAAAAGTCTGATCGATCGTCTTGCTGAAAATGTTTCCCAACTTTGCTCCTTTTCCACCGAACGTGTCCCATACCTCCATGTGATCCACCTGCACGCCAAGTTCGGAGGCAGCCGCCCGCACCCGCACTGACGGCCCCTGAATCGACTCATTTGCAGGTGAATCAATCACTACGCTTCCCGCCGTCGAAACAAAAAAGTCCGACATGTCCGTCACGCTCGCCGACCATCCCGGATAACTTTCAATCCCCAGCGCGTCCAACATGGTCCTCAAACCGTTTTCATGCTTATAGGCCACGTTCGAAACATACCCTCGCTTTACGTTCGGGCCGATAACCGCCGTCAGTATCTGGCCAGGGTCGTCGTCTGCGCCGTTATCGAAAGTTACGATCAGCAGGCCGCTTCCGCCACGCTGGAAATCAGAAAGAGCCAGCAGGGGAGTCAAATTGCTGTTCAGGAAGTCGTCAGCCTCCGCCAACGAGTTGCTGAAGCAGTCATCGTGATTATCCCAGCATCCATCCGGAACGATGATCGAGTACCGAGGCAGCGTGCCATTGGCTACGTCGATTCCGAACTGCTGAAAGTCCACAATGTTCCCCTGCGAGCCGTGCATATTGCCCAGCACCTCGTTGTACCAGACGGCCGCATTGTGGCGTGCATAATAATGGGTATAGGGCGGCTGGTTTGCCGAAGTGAAATCTGGCACCTTCACCGTGCCTCCCGCGTTGAGATAGTTCTGCACATAAACTTTCCACGACAGCGGTTGGCTATCCATTAACGAAAAAATATTATTATCTGTGATCGCATCCTTGGTCACCGTGGGTTCGCAGCTGTTCTGCGTGAAGCAATCATTGCCGTTGCAATAAAAGTTATGAGATCCCGATGGTAGGCTGCACGACGGCGCCCCGCCGCATTGATAAGCAGATTCGCAACTTCCCGAAGCCAGATATAAATAGTCCAGGAGAGACCCGCCCACGTCGGACGAGTAGTTTTTCGCATAGCCGTACTTCTGCGCCTGACTCGAGAGCCAGGACATTCCGCTGGGAAACGCAGTGCTGAAAGAAGTGTTTTCATCGATGACCAGGACTACGTGCTGCGCCAATGGCACCACCTGCGCAGATAACGTTGAGAATGCGCCAAGCATCAGCGCGCAACCGATAAGAAAGAAAAGTGAAAGGGGTCTAGCGACGACGTGGCTCTTGCGCATGGGGATTTCCTCTCGAATTCGAATGTAGATATTTTTCGTGAACGTGAAGCAGCGGTTCGTAAATACACCGCCGCCTAGCCGGGCACCCGGGGCTCCGGGGTCTAGGAAGCCCAGCTATCGAGACAGCCGCCAAAATTGTTGCCGAAAGACTTAGTAATATCGCGGTTTCGATTTCAAAACAAGATTCCGGCGGTTTTAATTCCTACCAGAGAATCAAAATGGGCAGGGAACCTAAAACCGAACTACTGTGACGCGGGCATTCCTGTTTCCGTTCAGTTGCTGCACTAGGGAGACTTGCATAAAATACCCGGTTTGTCATCCTGTCTCTAACACGACGGTGTGCACGCCTCCGAGGAGAAAATCAAGACTAGGAAAACCAAAGCCACTGCTGCTAGCACTAGGGGATCTGCCAAAAGGCCCCAAGTTTGTCATCCTGAGCGAAGTGGGTGCTGCGCGAAGCGAAGCACTCACGCAGTCGAAGGATCCCTATTGCGCCTCGTTGCAGGTGCAACCTGTGGGAGTTCTCGTCTGATTAACGCCGATCTCGGCTCGATTTCAGGCAACAGCAGCCTCCTCCGCCGAATCGAATATCAGCCGTTCCTGAGAAGGGAATTCCAATGGACGAAGCCCAGATTCAACAGATCGTCGACGAGATACTCTCCTCACTCGAGCCCCTGGAAACCCAAAGCTCAGCTCTTCTGCAATTCCTGAAAGCCAAAGGCCTCGCCACCGACGAAGATATCGCTCCTTTTCTCGATCAAGCCGCAAATACTGCCAGCGTCCGCTGGCGCGCCGTCAAGGTAAGAACCGCTGCCCTGATCTCGAATGCTATGAAGTCGGCTGGACAGCCCACCGAACCTATCGCGACGAACAACCCTCTGATCGCCGCAAAGCCAGTTGCGGAAATGAAACCGCGAAAAGAAAAGGGAAAAGAACAGGAAAACGCCGAACAGGGCCGAGAACAAAGAACGGAAGAGCAAAGCAGGAAGGACGCAAATCAACCACAAGAAGGTAAGAAAGAAACTATGGCCCAGAAGCAGAAAACGGAGACCGCCTCAACACCCGAGCAAAGAACCCAGGAGCAAAGGCTCGAAGAGACCCCCAAGTCCTATCAATCGATTCCGGAGAGCGACGAAGCCCCAAACGAAAACCGCCCCACTAACTCAGACGCCCCCGAAGCTCCCAGCAAAAACGACACGCGCGAAGCCGCCTGACCCACGGGGATACGTGCTATCCCAACGTTGGTCTTGCGCCCTCACTTCGGGGCCGACACAAAGTCCATATCGAAATCGACGTTCGTCGCATGACGATTTGTAGTCGTGAGGCTGATCGGGTTGGGTCCGCTGATCTGACTCGTAAGCAACGACCCAAATGTAGGCACGCCGCTAAAGCTGGCAGCAATCGGCGCGACGTTTACCGTCACGGTCTTCCCCAGCAACGCCCCAGTGATGGTGTAGGGCACATAATAGTAAGTGTTGTCGGAAGAATCGACAGCGCCCTCCACACCGGTCGCTTCAACTTGGGTGGTCCCGAACAACGAGCCAGGAGGGCCAGGGATTTGCGTGTTCGCGGTGATCACGAAGTGCAGCGAATCCAGCGGTGAGGCCAACGTCTTCTTCCACCGAATCGTACCGCTGATGCTGGCCGCGTCGAGCAGGATCTTCGCGCTTACGTAATAGGAAACGCCGGAAAAGCCAGCTCCTCCTCCACCGCCCCCAACGACGTATGTGCTGGCCGTCAAAACCAGATCGCCATTGTCCTTTAGAGATAGCGAACTCGACCAGATGCCCCAATCGGCCCAGGTATTCTCTTCATAAATCAGATTGATCCCTGCGGTGGTGGCGGAGCCCATCAGCACTCCCGAGAGGTTGTCGAGCTTCACGTTCACGGTCGCGTCGGTTTCCGCTGTGCTGTCGCCGAAAATCCAATAGCTGGTCCCATCTGCGTATTGGTTCTGCTGCGCGATTCCCGCGTAAGTGAACAACCATGTATTTGGTTCACCGGTAAGAATCGAAAATTTCTGCGCGGACCCGACTTGACTGCTGTTGCTGGCGTCCAAATTCACGGTGGGCATGGCTCTTCCTCTCTTTTTATCGAGTCGAGCGCCAGACCTCATTTCCGTGGTGCTCTAGCCGATAGTGAGCCAAGAAGAAGGATCGTTTCAGGGCATGGGAATCGACGACAATTTGTTCTATGATGCGATACTGCGCAGCCCGGTGGTCGCATTATGATGCGTCTGATAGCTCTCGCCGTAACCCTTACTGCCCTGGCGGTCGCGCAGCCCGCTCCTTCTCCAGTTTCCGCTGTGGGCAAAGTATCTTCTCACTTCACCGCTGAGGATGGCTTGGTGCCATTTGCGTTTACGATCCGCAACGACAGCGCCGCTGAACTTAGAGATTTACGGATCGTCAATCTGCCCGACGGCTACTGTCTGGAACACATTTCCACCGACCCCACTCCAGCATGCGATAAAACCAATTCCCAGATTGCGTATCAGAATTTAATCTCCAAATGTCTGCCTGCTGGACAAAGCTTGGTCGCGTGGGGCAATTTTCGGGCTCAATCCACGCACAAGGCCCAAACTCTGCTCATTGTTTTGCACTGGAAAGCGATAACCCACACCGCAGTACCGGCCGGCAAGAATAATACGCAGACTAGAACCGAGGAAACCGAGTCTTCTCTGGCCGTCGATCTAGGTGAAAACGAAGTCCAAAGCAAGCTGTGGGTATTTTTCTCTGACTATCGTCCCTTCGTGATCGTGGTTGTGGGGGCGCTTCTGACTTTTATTTTCAATGGGATTCTCGCCAAAAATAGCCGCCGTACCGAGATCTGGAAGGAAATGCTGACCGTGATGCAGGATTACGGCACAAAATTCTATTTCCCCATGCAATCCGCCACTGACGGACTCGTAGAAGAATTGAGTAATAAAAAACCTGACGAAGAATCCGAAAGAGTAGCCTTCTTCTTTTTTCTGCTCCTGCAAAGGACGATGCTGGATACAATCAGCGAAATCGGCGGGCTTTTTTTCATCGACCGTCGCGGCGAAGACCTGATGACTGCCTGTTGGTACCAAATTTTTGACTTGTTCTATCCGGAAGGCCGGGCCAGCGCCTTCTATTTGTCCGCCTATGCTGCGGCCGGCGTAGTGACTCCGCGATCCAATCATCAGGCGTTCTCTAGCCGTTTCGTGGTGAAATCCCGCAATCAATACGACTTCGCTGACGCTCGGCTCCGGAACTGTTGGGAACTGTTTAACAACTCAGTCCTGCCCGATACGCAAAAAGTTACGAAAATCGTTCTCCTCCTGCGCGCCTTCTCCACTGTCTTAGATTGTGAGATCAACCGTCCGCACAAATACTGGTATCCGCAGTGGTTTGCTAGGATAAGGACGGAGCGGGAAGTCCTGGAAGAGCTAAAACGAGTAGCGAAAGAGAACGCAGGAATTGGCGCGTGGGACAGGATTCGTTATTTCTGGCGGTGGAAAGGTGAATAGACGGTTGTAGCTTCCCTCAAGTTTGTCATTCCGAACATGCCTGAATGGGCGGGTGAGAGCCTGCCCTGAGCCTGCCGAAGGGAACCTGTTATTGCCGCCGATAATCGCCATCCACAAACCGGCAATCGCGGCCGACAAAGCACAGCCTCTTAACTAATTTAAGTACGGTGGACGGAACTTGGATGCCATATTCTTCCCCTTCAAGGTCTCTCTAGTATCGAGCATTTCCAGCTCAATTGCAAGCCGCCCGTTACTCGCCTGACAGTCGTTAGATGCTCGCTCCAACTCATTCGCTCCAGCTAAATCGCTGCTTGTTTTCAATGACTTGCGCCCGGCATTTATACCTGTTTTCTGCCGCCTGAACCTTTGATGCTAGAGCAAATCAGCTCGGACCGCCATCTCCCTGATCTTGACTGCGAACCATCGCTGTAACGCTCTCTCCCCCTCGCGCACTATCTACGTGTAGCTAACGGAAAGTCCGGTCAGATCGATGGAGCCACAAACTTAAAAGGAGGGTTTATGCCCGAAAAAACCGAAAGCAAAGCGCCCAATAGCCGCCGCGACACTTTCCTGCAACTTCTCACTTCGCTCGACGCAGTACCGAAGCAAATCACCGATGCGATGCTTCGCCAGACCACCGATGAGGATCACAAAAGCGTCATCACCGCCTGCGGCGACGCCATGCGCGACCAGGTCCAGGGACTCACCTCGCATATGCGCGAAGGCTGGTCGCGCCTCAGTCCGCAAGGCCAGGCGGAAGTCTCCCGTGTCATCGCCATGAGCGGCAGCACCGCTATATTTGCCGGCATCGACGCGCTTGCGAAAAACATAAACTCCACGACCGCGCGCATCGCCATTTCCGGCTTCGTCCAGGAGTTGAAGAAACTCATCATTCTCCTGTTCTGGCTCATTTTCCACACAATTCCAAAATGGCTGATCATCCTGCTCGTTCTGATCGACGAGATTCTCAACCGGAAGCTCTCGGTAGGAAATCCTGCGCTCGGCTCCACGCTCTCCCGTCAGCACCAGGATTACTTGCAGGAGCAGATCCTGATGGCACGACTCAACCGCGAGTACGCCGCCCCCGATCAACCAGGAAACAACGAGCCCAACCCCGAGACCGCCTGAAAGAGGTGATGCTTTGTGTGGAGCGGGCGCCCTCGCCCGCTCCACAACCTTGATAGGATGCCCCACTTCTCCCGTTTCGTGAGAAAGCCTGCCCTGAGCGGAGTCGAAAGGTGGGGATTTCCAGCTCGCGCTTTAGCTGAAGACAGACCTGGGATCACCTCTTCCCCCGCATCCACTCCCACGCCTCCCGATACCGCTCCCACCTCGGACGCTTGCTCTTCAAATCCGGAAACAACCTCAAGCTCTTCACTCCCGCAATCGCCCTCACCGGCAGCAAATACCAAACGTCATTCTGCGAAAACTCCCTTGCGTCAGGACCGCCCTTGCCCAGACCCTCCCTGCCGGCATCACACTCGCAAGACCCGCCCTCGCCAAGCCCGCCGCGCCCTTCCCGCGCCACATGCGCCGCCAGCACATCGATCTGCGCCGCCGTATAAGTCTTCTTTCCCTCGTCCCGCGTCGCATACACCGGCTGCACGTCATATCCCCCGCGGTGCAGTCGCCCCGTTGCCTTCACCTGCACCCGCAACAGCCGCCCACACTCCCGCTCCCACACAATAAAGTCGCACTTCTCGCTATCTCCCCACGGAACCGCCAGCGCAAATCCCAACCTCTGCGCCTTCACCAAAAACGCCGCCTGCGACATCTCCCCCATCCGCTTCGGATTCCTCTTCCCCCTCTCCACCCCCGACTCATCCCCATCCTCCGCCACCGCCCTAATCCAAGGAACAAACCCAATGTGTGGAACGGACACTCCTGTCCGTTGCCTTTGATCTTGATTTTGGTTTTGATCTAGCTTTTGATCTTGATCCCCGCCCCCGCCCATACAAATCCCCCTCCACGCTGTCACCCACAGCGCAGCAAATCATCTTGCAAAATATTTTCCCGATAGCTATAGCCTAAATCGCACCCCCATCGAACGCAACACAATAAACCCCACATTTACACAGGCAAAAGATGTTCACATGTCACATGAAGGTGATTTGGCTCTGCCGATACCCTCACTAGAAGGGGTGCCCCATCTTTCGCGTCTGTTGCGAAAGGTGGGAACCACGGACGCCCGAAGCGCCGCGCCTGGATGTTGAGGTTGCCTTTGCCCGTGTGGAACGGACACTCCTGTCCGTTGCCTTTGACCTTGATTTTGGTTTTGATTCTGATTTTGGCTTGATTCTCAATCGCGTCCCCAGTTACAGACGCCGCGTACACCGTG
>CAYOVU010000029.1:0-6379 GCA_964407505.1 uncultured Acidobacteriaceae bacterium
GGGCGCAGCATGCCAAGTTCCTCAATTCTCGTTAAATGCCGTGGCAGTGGTTGAAATTGTGGCCGGACCGGAACCCGTTCCGCCCAACAGACTGGCTACCTTGTAATAGCGCCACTGATACGGATATTGAATGGTGACGCAGGTATCGACCACATCGGTGTTGGTGGTGCCGAGCGTTTGCGGCGAGACGCAACCTCGGTTGATGGTGACCGTGAGGCCGGTTCCGCCGGGACAGCCGGTTAAATTTGGAGACACCCAGCTAAGCGTTCCCGCGGTCAGTGTAGGCGTGGTTCCCGCCATACCGCAGTCGTTGATCTTTTCCGCGATCAGTGAATTGTCGACGACCTGGTAGGCATCACTCACTGAAGCAGGCACGCCAGAGGGGCTGGCGAGGTCGCTGGCAGGGTCGGCGGCGGCAACGCGAGCGGCGTCGCGAGCGACATTGGTTAACTTCTGCTTGAGCGAGAGCGCACCGCTGAAGTCGAAAATTCCTACGACGAACAACATCAGCAAAGGCAGCGACAGCGCGAATTCCACGATCTGCGAAGCGCGGTCGTCTGCCAAAGCTCGCCACAGCGCAGCGGATCGAAGACGCGTTTGCAAAGCGCGGATCACTGCGTCTCCAGCCGTTCCTGGGCCTGCGCCGGCAGGGTCATGTTTTGCAAATCGAGCGAAGTGCAGGGCTGAGGCCAGCAGGGCAAAGTGAAATGGACGGGATACTTGTAACCGAAACTGACCGACGTGCCGCAGGTGCCGGCTCCCCCCAGTACGGTTGTGTAGGACAATTGCACGTTGGGCTGCACGCAAACGTTGCTGGCACCGACGGGAGGGTCGCACGCGACTGCGGTGCCGCCGCAAGCCGCGGTCGTGCTGCCGCAAGCGCAAAGAGTGGGAACCGGCGACGGCGCGACCACTTGCTTTGGGTCCAGGTGAGCCGCAAGCAGGGAGTTGTTCACGGCGGTTACGGCGTTGGTATCGATTTGCACTGGTGTCAGCGGTGCGCAGGTGGTGCAGGCGGGAGCCACAGCTGCACGGGCGCCTTCCATTGCTGCGTGTGTGCCTGTGCCATAAATGCGGAAGGCTTGGCCGAACCAGAAGATTCCGATGATCGCCATGAAGAGCATCGGCAGCACCATCGCGGCTTCCGCGATCTCGGTACCGCGCGCCTCGCAAAATAGACGGCGTAACGTGTTCGACGGCGACCTCAGCATGCTAATGCGCTCCCAACGATTTCCAGTTCCAGATGCCAAACAGCACTACGGCTAACGCCAACGCAACTCCATACGGGACTTTCAACGACTGCGGATTATCGAGCGAGACCTCCGCGCCGGGCATGCGAAACGTCGCCATTGACGCCAGCAGCCGGCCGATGTTGCGAAATGTTTGTCTGAGCCGTCTCTTATAAATTACCAGCCCGAGCGCCATAACTCCGGCAATGAAGACCGAGACCATTAACAAATCTAGGAGCGCTCCCGGCCCCACGAACGCGCCCAAGGCGCCGGCCAGCTTCCAATCTCCCGCGCCCAGGCTCCGCACCAGAACAAAGGGTAGCAGCACAAGCAACCCTAAGCCAGCGCCCAGGAGGGCCATCTTCAGGCCGAGCCACCCTCCAGCCACAGTATTGACCGTCAGGCCGATAAGCAGTCCCGGCACGGTCAGCCAGTTTGGGATGCGGCGGCTACGCCAATCGGTCCATCCGGCAAGCAACGCTAAAAGAACCGCCAGCCCCAGCGCGACCGCCTTCAAGCGGACTCCTGGCTAAACATTCTACCTTTGCATCGTATTTTCGTCCGAAATTGTTGCAAAGGCTCCATTTCATTCGGTTCTCGTTAAGCCTTGTTGTGGCGCGCCCCCTAGTGCCCGAAACGACATCAACCGCGCCACTGCGGCGGATTTTCCCATAGGCGGGTAGCGAAGTCAATGAAGTCTGGCTGGAAAGCGCACCGGACGTACCCAAGTCGCACGGAATTGCAGCGAGTCAGTGCAGGGGAACGCTGTTTGGCATCTCGCTTGAAATCAATCTGTTATCGTGCTGTGACGTCGCCCGGGGACTGACTAATGTCAAAAGCCCCGCCTAAGCTAAGCTTGGACGGGGCTCCTTCAGTGTCTCCTTAATCCTATCCTATCGGTTGAACGCGCCCGAGCCGTTGTGCTCGGCCACGGTGCGCTTGGCGGTGTCGGCTAAGGCCTTGGCTTGCGGGAGAAGATCCAATCCCTTCAGAACTTCGGGATCCGATTCAGCGCGCACCTTCATGCCCTCATCCTGACCGAAAGCGTCAACGAAGATTTCAGCCTTGATGTTGGACCTAAGCCAGTCGTTGTTATCGAGCAGGTCGGCCTGGGTGTAGGGAATCGATGCTTCGTCGAGAGACTTGCGAAACTCTAGCAGGGTAGCATCGTCCACTTCGAAGCTTTTCGTGGGATGGTGAGTGACCACATAGCGCTTGGCAAAGTTGAAAAATGCGTAGTGCTGCAGCAGTGTGTCTTGGAAATGATTACCCTTCAGCGGAGGGATCACCACGTCAGGAGAGATGCCGCCGCCGCCGTAGACAGTTCGTCCGCTATCGGTGAGCTTAACCTCGCGGTTGGCATTGCTCCCAGATTCGGCATCGCGGTTGTAGTAGTAATCGTAGAGCGAAATGTTGCTGTAGTCGCGCTGGATCAACCGGCCACTGGGCGTGTAGTAGTGAGCCGTGGTGAGGGCGAGGCCGGTATTCTCCGACAACGGATAAACGGTTTGAACCAGGCCCTTGCCGAACGTAACTTCGCCGACGATCAAGCCGCGATCATGATCCTGAATCGCTCCGGAAACGATTTCCGCCGCCGATGCAGTCAAGCGATTTACCAAAACGACGAGAGGATAATCCTTGCCACCGTTGCCGTGCTGCGCGACGTAACGCTTTTCTGCCGATGCGCGCCCGTGGTGGGAAACAATAACCTGGCCTTTCTTCAGGAACTTGTCAGCCACGCCTACGCCTTCGCTCAACAGGCCGCCGGGATTGCCACGCAGATCGAGGATTAAACCCTTGAGATCGCCGAACTCGTCCAGAGCCTTTGAAACTTCCTCTTCCGTGGTTTCGTTGAAGCCGGTAACGTGCAGGTAACCAACGCCCGGCCGGATCAGGAAGTGAACGTCCACACTGTAACGCGGAATCTCGTCGCGGATCAGGGTGAACTCCATCGGCTTCTCCACGCCTTCACGCGAGATGCTGATGTGTACGGTGGTCCCCTTGGGGCCTTTGAGCATGTCGGCAACGTCGCCCGTGCTCAGGTTTTCGGTGGACTTGCCATCGACCGCAATGATCACGTCGCCGGGGTGAATGCCGGCCTTATAGGCTGGCGTGCCAGTGAACGGGAAAATTACGATTACCTTATTGTTGCGCGGTCCCACGGTCATGCCGACGCCGTAGTACTTGCCGCGCTGGTCCTCGCGCATCAGAGCGTAAGATTTCGGATCGAAGAAATTCGAATGCGGATCGAGCGCATGCAGCATGCCGGGGATAGCGCCGTTATAGATCGCTTTATCCGGATTGACGGGCTCAGCGTAGTTATCCTCGACGATCGAGTAAACGTCAGTAAACTGCTTCAGGCTGTCTTTGACGTCGGAGTCGCTGCCGAGCGATGACTGCTGTCCGGTGTGCTGGGCAAAAAGAATTCCCAGAAAGCCGCAAGCCAGTAGAAAAAATAGGACCAGGAAGAGTGAGCGGCGAGAACTACGTGCCATTTGAAATTTCCTTCGATTGAGGGTGTCGGACCACCCGGCTACGGCGCTGAATATAAAAAGTATAACACTAGGTTGGATGCGTGACGGCCCGGATGGTTACCAGAGGTAACCACGCGGGATCGACAATTTGTGGAGGCGCGGCAAAGTGTTTTCCGGAAAATAAGGCGATTAGCCACCAGCTGTTCCTTAAGATAGAGCCGGTATAGCGTCGTCGTCCAAAGAAGCTTGTCAACAGTTTGTCTCGTCATTGCCCGCCTTCCAGCTTCGGCATTATGATGGGGCCATGAGTTTTTCCGAGACGCTCTTCCTGTTTTTCCTGGCGCTCATTGTGTTTGGGCCGAAGAAGCTGCCGGAGATCGCGCGTCAAGCTGGACGTCTGCTTGCGGAACTGCGTCGTGCCTCAAACGAGTTTAAATCGCAGATTGAAACCGAGATTGCCCATCTAGAAGTTCAAAAGCAGCAGACCACGCTGTCTCCAGCTCAGCCGCCGCAAGGCGCCGTGGCTAGCCTGAGCCTGAATCCTGCAGCCAGCGAACCGGTGAAGCAAGAAGAGGCCACCTTAGCCGCACCGGGTAGCGAGTCGAGTCCTGCGCTTGCCGATTCGTCTGACCTGAATTCTGTGGCGCCATCGAGTTCGCCTCCAGCGGTCGAGACGGTTGCCGTGCCTGATCCCGAGACTGCTGCCGCTTCTCAGGATTCTCATGTTTGATTCCGCGACCGGGGGTTCCGAAGACGACCCCAAGCGCGAAGCCATGCCCACGATGGGGTTTCTCGATCACCTCGAGGAACTGCGCCGCCGCCTCGTCTACTCGATTGCCGCCGTGGCTGTGGGATTTTTCGCCTGCTGGTGGAAGGTGGAGAGTATTTATGAAATCATGCAGCGGCCGATTATGGACGTGCTCAAAGCCAACGGCATGGCGGAGAAGCTCGTCTATCTGAATCCCACCGAACCCTTCAATCTTTACTTGAAGATCGCTGCATTGGCGGGATTGTTCCTTACCTCACCCTTCGTGCTCTATCAAGTGTGGATGTTTATTTCGCCTGGCCTTTACCGCAACGAGAAGCGCTATGTCGTACCCTTCATGGTGTCGACCATCGCTTTGTTCATGACCGGAGGATATTTCGGTTACAAGATCGTTTACCCGCGGGCACTGGAATTTCTGATTCACTTCGGCCGGCAGTTCCAGCCGATGATTACGATCGGCGAATATACGTCGTTGTTTCTAAGCATCATCCTCGGCATGGGACTAATCTTCGAGATGCCGATTCTCATTTTCTTTCTGGCGTTGATGGGCATCGTCAGCGCGGGCTTCATGTGGAAGAATTTCCGCTACGCCATTCTGATCTGCTTCGTCATCGCGGCCATCGTTACCCCGACTCCCGACATTTTGAACATGTGCATCTTCGCCGCGCCGATGATCGCGCTGTATGCCATCAGCATTGGCATAGCGTGGGTGGTCCATCCCAAGCAACGGCGGGCGCGAAGCGAAAAGAAGGCAGCGTAGCGGCAAATCGACCAATCACTTATGATCGGCAGGGTTATGCTCGGCAAATTTACCGAAGTTTCGATTGTATTGCTCTGCTGTTTGACGCTCATGGCTTGCGACCGAGACAAAAATACAGCTCACGCTGGAGCACAAGCGCCTGCTTCTGCTGCCGAGCCGGTTGCTCCTAAACTTTCCCTTCCGCCCGATAGCGGCCCCGTTCCGACGATCGATCCCAATCGCGCCATGAAGTACGTGAAAGAAATCGTAGCTTACGGTCCGCGGCCCCTCGGTAGCGCGAATCACAAGAAAGTCGAGGATTACCTGCTCTCACATCTCAAAGGCGATGTGGTTGAGAATGACATCTTCACAGCAGACACGCCCGAAGGCAAGTTTCCCGTCCACAACATCGTTGCCAAGTTTCCCGGGACGAAAGATGGCATCGTCGTCATTGCGAGCCACTACGACACGAACTATCCGCTGCGCAATACTTCCTACGTGGGCGCGAATGACGGCGGCTCTTCCAGCGCGCTGCTTCTCGAACTCGCCAATCAGCTGCGTGGTAAGACGCGGGATGGATACAGCATTTGGTTGGTATGGGACGACGCCGAAGAGGCGATGAAACCCGACACCGAAACTCCGTTCATGGATGACAGCCTGTATGGGATCAGGCACCTGGCGGAAAAGTCGCAGGCGGACGGAACTCTCAAGAAGATGAAAGCGTTCATATTGGCGGACATGATCGGAGATTCCGATCTCAACGTCGATCGCGATACTAACTCAACGCCGTGGCTTGAAGACGTGGTGTACGAGGCTGCTACCCGGTTGGGATATCAATCCCATTTCTTCGGGCGGACGTTGCCAGGTGTCAGTGACGATCACATTCCGTTCGTGAAGCGGGGCGTGCCCTCAGCCGACCTCATCGACTTCGATTACGGATACAACGATGTGTTCTGGCACTCCACGCAAGATACGGTCGACAAACTAAGCCCTAAGAGCCTGGAAATTGTAGGCAGCACGATCCTGGAGACGGTCGGCATTCTCGACAGAATGGACCCGCTGCCACCAAAATAAAAGTGCCGGCGCCGGCCAGCTGACTTTTACGTAGACCTTACGCTCTTTGCGGTTAATGTCTTTTGCTCTTTTCCAGAATTTCATTTCTAATGCACCC
>CAYOVU010000030.1:0-17043 GCA_964407505.1 uncultured Acidobacteriaceae bacterium
TCGCCGAAGGGAAATTTAAAACCGTCGGGCAGTATGTAATCGTACCCACGCACCGGTTCTGAAAGCTGCATCTCCGCCGACCAGGTCGCGCCACCATTACTCGAACTGCGATGGAAGACGTTCCACAGCGGATTATTGCGCGTATCCATCCACGCAATGCGCACGTCGCCGGCAGCGCCCGCGGTGATCGCTGGGAAACAGTGTTCGACCTGTCCATCCGCGGAAGAAACGTCTGCCTTCGCGGACCAGCTTGCTCCGTCGGTGGTGGAAGAAGAAAAATAGATTCGCTCCGGCCCGCCGTTCGCGACGCCTGCGTTCCACAATGCGTAAACAGTTCCTGCCGCATCGGACGCCAGTGCAATCTGCGCGCCCAGATATCCAGCCTCGCAAGCCTGGGCCGAACAATCCGGGGCTGCGCTCGAAACATCGAGCAAAATTGTATTCCAGCTGCGCCCTGCGTCGCCTGACCGGCTCACATAAATGCTCACCGGACGCCGGCTCAGTTCCTGCCGCGCATAAGCCGTCCACGAAAAATAAACATCGCCGCTGGTATCCACCGTGGCGCCGCCAGCCAGCGACCATCCCGGCCCGGCACTCGGATTCACTGTCACAGAAGAAAAGTTCTGGGCATAGTCATGCGACGCTGCCACCAGAAATTTCTCATCGTGATTGAATCCTACGTATACATCGGCTCCGTGCACTGTGAGTACCGGTTTGTCCGCATCGTCGGCCGAGCGCTCCGCAACTGCAAAATACCAGGAGCGCCCTAAGTCCTGCGACCTCGCCACCATTACGTCACGCTTGTTGTTTTGCAGCCAGGAGGCATAAACCGTCTGATGGTCGACCGGATCGACCACAATCTGCGGATCAAATTGTCCCGTGGAAGAAGGCGTCAGCGGATGTGCCGCTTGCCATGAGATTCCGTTGTCGTTGCTCACCATCAGAGCAATCGTCGGTGCGGTACAGGCCGGGCAGTCGCTTACCGCGCCATACTGCGGAAAGAGAATATAGATGTGGCCGTGACCATCCGCCGCCAGCGCGGGCTCCCATTGGTCGCCGGTGTTGTAGCCAACTCTTCGTTGCGGGCTGAAATTCGCAACGGCCAGCGCTGTCTGCGCCATCGCCAATAGCAGAAATGTGACAACTTTCTGCACACTTCGGGCGCGGCTGGATCTCAAAACCACAGACTTCTCCTGGGCACACGACTGCGACAACCTTGGCGGGACTTTATAATGAATCGCCCGCACAGTCAATCGCCCGATCAGGCCACGGGCAGAAGTCCAATCACATCGACGGCCAAATTTGCGTCGCATCTTTGGCCTTCATTGGTTAACGTTGAAATAGAGAAGCATGAATCTCCAACCGTTCGTTGACCAGCACCCCTCAGCGTTTGCGGCAATCTTCGCGATCTACTTTCTTTCATTGTGGCTTCTGGTCGGCGTGATCGTTAGCCTCGTTGGCGGTTGGCTCACGCTGGCGAGGGTCTACCGCACGCACGCTGCGTTCAATGGAGTGAAATGGAGAATGCAAAGCGCTAGGATGCGTTGGCTAGCGAACTACAACAATGTGTTGACCTTTGGCGTGAGTCAGCAGGGTTTGTACTTGGCCAGCATGTTTCTCTTTAGGTTCATGCACCCTCCCCTCCTTAGTTCCTTGGAGCGACATCAAGGTGCGGAGAAGCCAGGGCTGGGTGTTCGAGTACGTGACCCCTCACGATAGGGCGCGAGTTGGCTATTCCTCTGCGAATTCGCGAGAAATTGGCGATGAAGTTGCGAGAATCGGCTGGAAAGTTTTGGCCGCTTGAGGAGACTTGAGTGGCAGGCGTGACTTTTTGCTGGTTTCGTCATCCAATGAAGAGCGGTTAAGATGTTCGAGAGTGGGAGAAGATTAACACGCTAGGCAGGAGCAATCTCAAGATGGAAAAAGCCACATTTGCAGCAGGATGTTTCTGGGGAGTCGAAGCAACTTTCCGGCAGATGCCCGGAGTGCTCGCCACGCGCGTAGGCTACACCGGCGGTCAGACCGATAATCCCACCTATAAGGAGGTTTGCACTGATCGTACCGGGCACGCGGAAGCAGTAGAGGTCGAGTTCGACCCCACAAAGGTAAAGTATGCCGACCTGCTGAAGGTTTTCTGGGAGAACCATGACCCCACCCAACTGAACCGTCAGGGTCCGGACTGGGGCACGCAATACCGCTCCGCCATCTTCTTCCATACGCCGGAGCAACAAAAAGCGGCAGAGGCCTCGAAAGACTCATTGGAAAAAGCGCACCGCTATGCGAAACCGATCGTCACCCAGATCGTTCCCGCGGTAACTTTCTTTCCCGCCGAAGACTACCATCAGCAATATCTGGAGAAGCGTGGCCTGGCTAGCTGCCATATCAAATAAATCAGCTCCTAAATTGAGCGCAGCGCCTTCACGGGATCCGCGGAAGCGGCACGGGCCGCGGGAAGCGCCGATGCGAGCAGCGCCATCAGCATCATGATCACAACACCCGCCATGTAGATGAGTGGATCGGTCGCGCTGACCTCGAAGAGAAAGGATCTGACAAGGTGTGACATGGTCAGCGACCCAAGCACCCCGAGGCCGCATCCGAGGAGCGCCAATTTCGCGCCCGAAATCAGGACGAGTAGGGCGATGCCCGCGCGCGGCGAGCCGAGCGCCATGCGAATGGCGATCTCCTGGGTGCGCAGCGAGACGGAGAAGGCGACCACTGCATAGATTCCGGTGATGGCGAGCAGGAGAGCGCCCGCGGCAAAGGCGGTGATAAGGTCGGTGTTGAAGCGGCGTGGCGCTTCCACGTTCGAGATCACGTCATCCATGGGCTGCACTTGTTGCAGAGCGAGCAGCGGATCGACTTCGGCGACGCTCAAGCGCAGGGTTTGCGTCATCTGCCCGGGGGGAAGAGCCGAACGAAGGACGACGTAACCGCTGGCGGGGTTGCTGAGCTTTCCCGTGTATGCCGAGCCGAAGAGAATGGCGGGCTGCTGCGCAGGCATATACCACTGGTCGTTAGTGGGCTCATCGCGTGCGCCTGTCTTGGTATCGGCGACGATTCCAACTACGGTTGCCCATGGCAATCCCTTGTGCGGATTTCCGACGTGCATCCGCTCGCCGATGGCTCGCTGGCCGGACCAGCAACGCCGGGCCATGGACTGGTTCACGATCACGACGGGAATTGAGCTGGAGCGGTCATCGATGGTGAAGTACCGGCCGTCGATCAGCGGGATGCCCATGGCGTGGAAATAGTCTGCGTAGACAATCGTGAACACGGAAAACTTCAGCTTCCAGCGGTCAACGGGTTCGTCTTCGATGGTGTACGCAGCTCCTCCGAAGGCGCCGGAGGCAGGGAGCACATTGGTGATGCCGACGGCGATGATTCCGGGCTTGCTGGAAAGCCGGTCGACAACTGTGTGGTTAAAGGCGTCGGCAGAAGCTTCCGTGGAATATTGATTGAGGGGCAGTTGATAGCCGGCGACGAGAACGTGGTCGGCGTGAAAGCCGGGGTCAACGGCTCGCATCTTCTGGAAGCTGTGCAAGAAGGCGCCGGACACATTGAGGAGCACCAGAGCGACGGCGATCTCCGAGACTACCAGGGCAGAGCGCAACCAGGTATGGCTTGATGCACTGGTGCTGGTGCCGACACCCTCTTTGAGACCTTCGGTCAGGTTGGTTCGCAGGGCGGCGAAGGCCGGCGCAAGACTGCACAGACCGCCGGTTAATAGGGCGAGAAGAAGGGCGAAACCAGCGACGGCCGCGTCCATCGAGATGGAGTCGATTCGCGGCATAGACTCGGGCAGCAGGTGCAAGGCGGTGCGGATTGCGGTCGCAGCAAAGGCCAGGCCCAACAGCCCGCCGGCCAGGCTTAGGAGCACTCCTTCGAAAACACATTGCCGGATAATCACGCTGGAACTCGCACCCAGCGCGAGTCGGATCGCATATTCGCGGCGCCGGCGAATGGCCCGCACCAGCAGCAGCCCAGCAACGTTCACACAAGCAATCAGCAGCACGATGGAAACAGCCACAAACAGCGTGCGCAGCAACGGCCGGATATCTCCTACGGCGTACTCACGCAGCGGCTTGACGTTGCCTTGGATGTGGATCGCCGACATGCTGGCGGGAAAACTGCGCATGATCTGCCGGGAGACGCGGTCGGCGTCCTGCGCAGCCTGCGCGAGGGTAACGCCATTCTTAAGGCGCGCGACCATGTGGTATCCCCAGAAGCCCGCCTGCTCGTCGGAAAGTTCGTCGGGCGTCAGGCTCATGGGTACCCATAGCTGCGCTTGGCCAAGGTGTCCATTCACCAGCGGAAATTCAAAACTGCGTGGCATCACCCCGATGATCGTGTAAGGTTTGCGGTCGAGCACGATGGAACTGCCGAGGATCTGGCGATCGCGATGGTAGCGGTTCATCCACAAGGCATAACTTATGACGGCGAGCGGTTGATGAGCGTCCTCTTCCTGTTGGGTAAAGACGCGGCCGAGCATGGGAGAAGCGCCGAGAGTTGGGAAAACCCCGGCCGTCAACCGGGCAGCGTCAATCTCCTCCGGGGTTGCGCCGCCAGAAAGCTCATAGGTGGTGATGAAATAGCCGCCAAGTGAAGAAAAGGCGCTGCTCGCGTTCGAATACATACCGATCTCGCGCGCAGTCACGGGAGTGTTGGCCGGGGCGTTCGGGCCGCTTCCCAGATGATCTCCTAATAGAACCAGGCGGTCCGGATTGTTGAATGGGAGCGGACGCAGCAGAATGCCTTCGACGAGCGAGAAGATGGCGGTGGTGGCGCCGATGCCGAGGGCCAGGGCCAGAACAACCGTCACGGTAAAGCCAGGAGCCTTCAGCAGTTGGCGAAATGCAAAGCGGAGATCTTGCGTGAGTGCGTACATGTTCGGGGGCGACTTACGCCGCCGTCAGCAGCATCGGCTCGCCCTTCGTGATTATCAATGTGTGTTCGTAGTGCGCTGACGCGCTGTGATCGGACGTGATGATCGTCCACTTATCCGGCGCCACAAAGGACCGTCCTGAGCCTGCGGCAATAATCGGTTCGACGGTAATCACCAAACCTTCGGTAAGAATCTGGTTCGCCTCCGGATGGGCAAAATTTGGCACGCGCGGCTCTTCGTGAATCGTGCGCCCGATACCATGCCCACCCAGATCGCGAATCACGGAGAATCCGCTGCGCCTCACTTCGCGCTCCACGGCTCGTCCAATTTCCGAAACTCGAAAGCCGGCTCGTGCCACCAGCATGGCCTTTGCGAAGGCCCGTTCGGCGCATTCCGCAAGCCGCCGACGCTCTTCGCTCACTTCGCCCACTGGAACCGTCACGGCAGCATCCGCCATGAATCCGTTTTTCTCGACAGTGACATCAAGCTTCACCAGGTCACCCTCTCGCAGCGCTCGTGTGCCGGGAATGCCATGCACGGCCTCATCATTTATGCTGATGCAATTCACTCCTGGAAATCCATACACCAGCGTTGGAGCCGAGCGGGCTCCATGCTGCCGCATCACTCGCGCTCCCACTTCATCGAGTTCGGCGGTGGTAATTCCCGGACGCACGGCGCTCTTCATCGCGCTCAGCATCAAACAAACCACAGTTCCCGCAGCCCGCATTCCGGCTAATTCTTCCGGCCCGTTAATGGACATGCTTCCACCTCAATCTGAATCCCTGTAACAAATCATAATATCGGAGGCGCACACTCAGGCGCTGATGGGTTCGCGCGGCCAACAGACGCCTTCTATCGTGGATTCCGAGTTCCGCTGCACAAACGCATACGATCCACGCGCCGCATGCCTTTTATTTGCCGGCGCGGTATTGCCCATCGCTGACCTGTTCCATCCAGTCGACCACCTTGCCGTCTTTCTTCTCCTGAATGGCGATGTGCGTCATGGCTGTAGTCGGCGCGGCACCGTGCCAGTGCTTCTCGCCGGGGGAGAACCAGACCACGTCACCGGGATGGATCTCCTCGACCGGTCCGCCTTCGCGCTGAGCCCGGCCGCAACCAGCCGTGACGATGAGAGTCTGACCGAGCGGATGGGTATGCCACGCTGTCCGTGCGCCCGGCTCGAAAGTTACGCTCGCACCTTGAACAAATGCCGGATCGGACGCCTGAAATAGCGGATCGATCCGCACCGTGCCAGTGAACCAATCCGATGGACCCTTGGCGGAGGGTTGCGAGCCAATTCTTTTAATATCCATTTCTCGATTCCTTCATTTGCCTTTGCCTTGCGATTTGCTCTCATCTCGACGCCGCTCGGTGTTTGCGCCCGCTATGTTCACGAGTACATGGTAGGCGACGTTATCCCATGCGTTGTGAATGCCGATGAAAAGCAACAACAGCGCCGCGCCTCCCACGCCAAAAAGCGCCTCGCGCGCGTTGGAGGAAACCACGAATGACGACAGCGCGAGCACTGCATACGCAGCCAAAGGCAGCACGACATGAAACAGCCAGTCCTCGAATTGTGGTTTATATGCGGTTTGCTTCCGCATGAGCCGGACGATGATGACCGAGTAAACAACTCCACCTAAGCCCAGGAGGCCCCAAAGAATTGCGGCGATGGTGATCGTTTGCCACGGAGCGTGCAGCAGCGCTGACAAAAACAAAACGACGCCGAAATGAACCACCGTCGGACTGCCAAACGCGGCGCCCGCCTCCGCCAAACCGGTCGGCGGCCTTTCGGCAATCAACGTCAGGACAACAAACTGCAATCCGATCAAGGCCCCGGCAGCCGACCCGACAATGACGTAAAAGCCGTCCCACTTGGCGATTTCTATCATGGCAGTCTGTGTCATGACGAGCTGGATCATTGCTATCGCGGGCACGATGACGCTCATTCCTCAAACCGTTCGAAGCGGTACGCCAGCTCCGGGCCGCCTTCGCCCTCGTAGGCAAGTTGACCGACGAGTAGGGCGAACGGCTCAGTGTAGCGCGCGATTCGAAGAGGGCCGCAATCCACTGGATCAAAACCCGCGTCCTCGATCAGCTGAGCAGCGACCTTCTTAGCATTCTGATCGTCGCCGCAATACACCAAACTCGGGCGAGTTGCTTTGCCCTTCGCCTCGAACACGTCGAAAAGCACTTCGCTGGGGACGGTGTTAAAAGCGCAGACGATCCTGGCCCGTGGAACTTTCTTCACAAGTTCCTCGGCTCCCGACATAGTGGTGCCGATGATCAGTTTCGTATTGTCCGCGTCCATCGGAAGGCAGCAGGTTAGGATCACCTTGCCCGAGAGATCACCTGCCTGCTTCAGCACATCGTCGATGCGGGACCAATGCACGGCCAGCAGAATAGCGTCTGCATCACTCGCAGCTTCGGCCGGCGTACCGGCGCGTGCATGGCCTTGGGCGTCGCGCGCCAGCTTCTTCAGCTTGTCGTTGCTTTGTGCGTAGCTGAATACGACATCGTGTCCGGCTCTCGCAAAGATTGTTCCGAGCTTGGCACCCATCAAGCCCGAACCGAGAATGCCCACTCGCATGCTGCTCAATCTCGCTTTCGTTTTCATCACGCTGGTCACAGACCGGTCATCTTCTCCAGTCGCTCCGGATATCGAGATCCTTCTATCGTGATCTTTGAAGCAGCGCTATCGATGTCCCGGAGATCGTCAGACGTGAGTTCGAGTGCGACCGCTCCAATGTTCTCGTCGAGGCGGTTGAGTTTGGTCGTGCCCGGGATCGGAACGATCCATGGCTTCTGCGCGAGCAACCAGGCCAGCGCGATCTGCGCAGGAGTAGCATTTTTCCGCTTTGCAATGGCGCCGAGTACATCAATGAGAGCCTGGTTCGCCTTGAGAGCCTCCGGCGTAAAGCGCGGGAGAGTGCTGCGAAAGTCGGTGCCGTCGAACTTGGCGTCTTCTTTGATCGCTCCTGTCAGGAAGCCTTTGCCCAGTGGGCTGTAGGGCACGAAACCAATTCCGAGTTCCTCCAGCATTGGAATGATCTCTGCTTCAGGCTTCTTCCACCACAGCGAGTATTCGCTTTGCACGGCGGTGACGGGCTGCACAGCGTGGGCACGTCGAATGGTTTTTGCGCCTGCTTCCGACATGCCGAAGTGCTTCACCTTGCCGGCTTGAATCAGTTCCTTTACCGCGCCGGCGACGTCTTCGATCGGCACATTCGGGTCAACCCGGTGCTGATAGAGCAGATCGATGGTCTCAACTCTGAGTCGCTTGAGCGAGCCTTCAACCGCCTGCTTGATGTGCTCGGGCCGGCTATTCACTCCTGGCGGCACACCCTTCATTCCTCGAGGATCCTTGTCGGGGCTGACGTCGAACCCGAACTTGGTGGCAATCACCACCTTCCCGCGAAACGGAGCCAGAGCTTCGCCCACAAGCTCTTCGTTCAACCACGGGCCGTAAACTTCGGCGGTGTCAAAGAAAGTGATGCCGCGATCTACGGCAGCGTGAAGAAGAACAGTCATCTCTTGCTTGTCTTTGGGCGGGCCGTAAGAAAAGCTCATTCCCATGCAGCCCAGGCCAAGGGCTGAAACTTCTAGATTGCTTTTTCCAAGTTTGCGCTTCTGCATAAGTTCTTCCGATTATTACTTCAAGCCTAAGCATAACTCCCCGAAGCTTGAATCTCTTGCCGGATTCTCCGAACTACCATCAAGCATGTCAACTCGTGCCCTCACTGCTCGCGAAATCTCCTGCTACAGCAGTCGTAAGCTGGCGATCCAAGCTCACTAATCAGGCTCACTAATTAGGAATTACCCCACTGCCTCATCCCAGCTCCCTCACCGCCTCGCGGAACACCTTCGTATGCCGGTCCACGTCATCACTGTCCGTTTGCGGCGACATCAGCGCCATGTTGTGAAACGGCGTCAGCAAAATCCCCCGGTTCATCGCATACAGATGCATGAACCGTTCCAGCTCAAAATCCATCGCATCATGCGCCTCGCTTCCATTCTTCGGCGCCCCCGAGCCAAACATGTATTCCGCACGGCAACCCAACTGCGTCACATGCCACGGCAGCTCCGCTTCCGCGATCGCCTTGGCCACTCCCAAAGTCCAGCGCTCCGCCAGCGGCATCATCCGGTCAAACGCTTCCTTGGTCAGCACCTTGGTCAACGTAGCTCGCATCGCCGCCAGCGACATTGCATTGCCTGCCAGCGTTCCACCAATCCCGCCCACGTCGCAGTCTTCCAGATTCTCCGCGGCCAGCTTCTGCTTTTCAACAATCCGGTCCGCCACTTCCTGCGAAAATCCGTAAGCCGCTCCCGGAGTCCCTCCTCCAATCGCCTTCCCAATCACCAGTACATCCGGTTCCAGATTCTCCTTCCCCGTATATCCTCCTGGCCCTGCGCAAATCGTGTGGGTCTCATCCAGAATCAGCATCGTCCCATGCTTCCGCGTCAACTGCCGCAGCGCCGCGTGATATCCCTTCTCCGGATGCACGATCCCCACATTCGTCATTGCCGGTTCCGCCAGCACGCAGGCCACATCTCCCGCTGCGAGCGCTTGCTCCAATCCCTCAACGTCGTTGAACTCCACCACCTTCGTCGTCACCGACGGATTCACCGGCGGACCAACATTCCCTCGCCGCGGCCCCGCCGTTCCATCTTTTCCCAGCGTAATAAAAGTCTCATCCACCGTGCCGTGATAGCACCAGTTGAACACCAGGATCTTCGCCCGTCCCGTAATCTGCCGCGCCAGCCGAATCGAAAACCGGTTCGCATCCGTCGCCGTCAGCGCGAACTGCCAATAAGGCAGCCCAAAGCGTTTCTGCAGATCCTCCGCGACAAAAATCGCATCCTCGCCCGGCAGCATCAGCGCAATCCCGCGCCGCGCCTGATCTTCCACCGCCTTCACCGTTGCCGACGGAGAATGTCCCGTCATCGCCCCCGTGTCTCCCAAACAAAAATCCGCATATCGGTGTCCATCCACATCGAAAAACTGCGCCCCCTGCGCCTCCCGCACAAACGGAGGAAACGCTCCCGCCCACTTCACTATCCAGTTCATCGGAACGCCCGCCAGCAGCGACTTTTGCGCCCTTTCAAACAGCGCCTTCGACTTCGGCCGTTCGTTCACAAACTTCTTCTGTTCGCGAACCATCAGAGATTGCAACAGGGTACGGTCAATTTTTCTCATGGAAGGATGAACGGCAGAATACCAGACGAGATGAACCCGAGACAGTCGGATGTACGACCAAAGGCTGCGCTTTGAAAGGGCGAGGCTTCAGTCGCGCCATAACCGGTCCTAGGGACTAGGAGAAGACACAGAACGAATTACAGACCCTAGCCCCGTAGGGGCGGCATACAATAGCCCCGGACGTAAGTCCGGGGGTAAGCTAAGAAAACTAGGAACCGAGTCCCGGAGGGACGGAACCGCGGAACCGCTTTCCCTGTTTCGTGGTCCTGTGCTCTAGGTGGCGCAGCGCTTTCAGCACCGCGATCAAGAATATGCAACATTAAAGATGTGGACACAACCGTGGAAGAGCGGCGCTTCAGCGCCGCGTCAGCCGTCACGATCCGACCGGCTTTAGCCGCCGAGGCAGCCCCTTCGCTCCTTGTGCTCCTCAACCTCCAGGTCTAGAATGACGCCCGGTGGAGGATCCATGGTCGCCCACAGAATCGTTCTAATTTTTGTCATCCTATCGTTCGGCTGTCTGCTCTTAGGAGCCGGTCAAGAAACTCCGGCCTCTCCAAAAGAAGTCACCTTCAACCATGATGTCGCTCCCATTCTCTACGCGAACTGCACCAAGTGCCACCGCGCCAATGATATCGCTCCCATGTCGCTCGTAACCTACAAAGAAACTCGTCCTTGGGCCCGCTCCATCCGCGAAGCGGTCGTGCAACGCAAAATGCCGCCCTGGCACGCCGATCCCAAGGTCGGCGAATTTCTCAACGATCCCCGCCTCACCGACGCCGAGATCGCCACCATCGATACCTGGGTTCGAACCGGCACAAAAGAAGGCGATCCAAAAGATCTGCCTCCGGCTCCGGTCTATCCCGAAGGCTGGCACATCAAGCCCGACCTCGTTCTCACGATTCCCGAGTTCATCGTCCCCGGAGCCAGCCAGGACGATTACGAATACATCTACGTCCCCACCAAATTCACCGAAGATAAGTGGGTGCAAGCCGCCGAGGTCCTTCCCGGCGACCGCCGCGTCGTGCATCACGCGACAGTCTCCGTCATCGCCGCCGACAAAGTTGCAAAAGAAGAAGCGGAGCACGGCAAACCCGACGCCGGAGTCGACAAATACCACTACCGCACCGGCAAGGTTCTGCACATCCGCCAGGATGCCCCCGTCATCGACGACGGCTGCTCGTCGCCCGATGGTGGCGGCGTTCCCGGCATGTCATCCGGCTACATTAATATCGTGCCCGGCATCTATCTTCCCGGACATTTGGCAGAGACTCGCCCTCCCGGCTTCGCGCTAAGAGTTCCCGCCGGCTCGTATTTGCAGTTTCAAGTTCATTACAGCAACCGCACCGGGGAGGACGTAAAGGATCGCACGAGTATCGGCCTTGTCTTCGCCAAAGAACCGGTGAAGCATGAAATCGCACAATACGAAATCTGGAACGACCTTTTCCTGATTCCGCCAAATGATGAAAACCATCGCGTAACTTCCTGTTACACCTTGCCCAAGGACGTAACTGTGCTCGCCTACACCGCTCACATGCACTTCCGCGGAAAGAGCATGACCACTGAAGCCATCTATCCCGATGGCCACCACGAAGTAATCCTGAATGTGCCCCACTATGACTTCCGCTGGCAGGAGACTTACTTCCTGAAACATCAGTTCCTGCTTCCGAAGGGAACGAAGTTAGTAACCACCGCATATTTCGACAATTCGCTGACTAATCCGCAGAATCCCGACCCTTCGAAATCAATTCGTTGGGGCGAGCCGAGCGACGAAGAGATGATGGGCTTCTGGCTGCAATTTGCCGATCCTAAATTAGTAAGCGACAAATCTTCTGTGGCTAAGAGTAACTAGGTCCTAGCCCCGTAGGGGCGAAAGATTATAGCCCAGGACGTAAGTCCTGGGTAAGCCCACAAGAAAAGGGGTAGTGGTGCAGTTTGAATTTTGATGCACTTGAGATTGGTACCGCGATTGCCTACACTTTATCTCATGCGACTAGGCAAAGTACTAACGGTAACCAATCTGGCTCGTTCGGGATCGGAGGCGACTCGCCTAATCAAACAAGGTGCCGTATCCGTCGGAGGCTGCGATCCAGACTGCGAATTTTTTGATACTGGCAAGTGTTCCTGTGGCGGCTGGAAGAAGGTGACGAATCCGGTAGAGGAAGTCGAGGCCGGATTGGCGGTGAAGGTTGGAGATGGCAACTACCGACTGATGAACAAGCTTGAGGGAACTGGCTGGGATCAGGTGAAGGGGGTTGCGCGCGTACCTGCGGATTCAGTTACGGTGAAACCATAAGGACGCGATTTTGCATTTCTCCTAATTTAGAGTACGCTTACCCGTCGGACCCTTAGCCCGGAGGGTACATCGTGCCATTATCCAATGTTGAAATTCGCCGTGAACTGGATGAGGGCAATATCTCAATCTCTCCATTCGATCCAGACATGTTGCAGCCAGCCAGCTACGACATGAGAATTGGCCGGATCGCAGCAACCGTACCCAAAGATAGCGACCCGCGTGTTGACTTAGAGAAAGATCACGTTTTAGTGATTCCTGGTTACGCGCCTGCAATCATTTGGACACTAGAAGAACTGAAATTACCGTTGAATATGGTAGGTCATTTCGGTGTCAAGTCGTCTCTGTCGAGACGCGGATTGTTTGCCTCGGTCGGATTGCAAATTGATCCGGGATTTGAGGGCCCTCTCTCGGTATCGTTGATGAATATGACACCCAACGCTGCCGCGCTAAATTATAGGGACAGCTTCGTAACCCTAGAACTGGTTCGTTTGACCGTTCCGGCGAGTGAGGCTTACTCCGGGGAATTTCAGCGGCGTAAGAGCTTTACTGCACAAGAATTGGAATCAGTGCTTGGGTATAAAGGTCACGGCCTTACTGATGTCGTGGAGGGTTTTGCCGAAATTAAGCAGGCCATTGGTTCGATTGCCGGACTTTCCACCAAGTTCGATGACTTCCTCGCGAGCTATGCGAAGCAGAATACCGAGAGTGGCGAGTTCAATCGTTCGCTTCTCCGGGAAATGAAGACCTTAGTGGATCACATTTTAGGTGAGCGTGTTCAGACTGTCGTGCTGCGGTCGGTTCCGAGAGAAGAAGCGAAACAGGAAATACTCGACCTGTACAAGAAATCGAAAACCTCGTTGTTCTATAGCGATGTCGCCACGCGCCTTGCGTTGGATTTGGAAGTTGTATTGGAACTGTGTAATGAGCTTGAAAATGAGGGGGAGATTGGAGTGCTCAACCAGCATGAGCCAAAAGGACCTAAAACAGGCCGCAACTAAAACTCACTACAACGCTGGTGACTGTATCCGAGGGGAGAAGGTCACGGCCCAAGCCAGAAGAGTAAGCAGAGTTGAAGTAGTGGCGGGAACTTCAACACACAAAATACAGCAGGTCAGATTAGAAGGCTCTGTGCTGTGCATCGTGGACCGTCCCCTGAACTACCTCAAGGGTGTCGGCCCGACGGCTGTCTAGGCCGTCTTAGTAACCGCTTCGGTTTCTAGCAGGCTGACTAATTCTTCCAACGACCAGACGTGATCCGCAAGGCCCGCTTCCATTGCGGGTGTCACTCTTAGGCTTCCGTGAACGCGACAGAAATTGTAGTGCATGAAATACAGTGCAACCATGTGACCATGGTTCTCCACTTTTTTGCTGAAACCGTTTGTCAGTCGCGTGAATCGGCGCATCCCCATTCGCATTGAAAGATTGCTACGCTCCACAAATGAAGTCGAGATGTGGTCTGGGTCGGGAGTTCCGGCAAGCACTCCAGTACGGCATCCGATGCAGGTCGCAGGGCTGTAGCGCGAATCAGGATTCTCGCCAGATGCACCATAAATCTTGACCAGCATTGCGTAGTCAATATCCGCGCCAAAGGCATCCTCCACGGCTTCTGCATAGACGCGATGGCCGTCGGTTGTTAGCTGAATTCGGTTGCTAATCCGCGAAGCAACGTCTTGCATGAAGGCTTTCGCTGTGTCTGCTCCACGATCCCCGATTGTGTAAGAGATAACCAGCTTGGTATCGGCGTCAATCGCCTTCCACGTCCAAACGCTTCCTAGGCCACTCTGCACCTGTTCTAGCGTAAGGTTTTTGTCCTTGCCATACACGAAGCTCCAAATTTCATCCGCCTGCACCCGGCGCACGCGCAGATTGCGAACAGCCATATTGTGGTAAGCAGCGCACGCGCAACCCATGTCCTTTAGCAGTTTCAGAACGGTGTGTTTGGCAACCTCAATCATTCGGCAAGTGGCGTTAATCGAATTTCCCTCGATCAGGGCTGCCACTACTTTGGTGCGTCTTTCAACTGATAGTCGGTTCACGCTTTATCCCTCTTAAGGTTGACAATCAATCCACTATGGTTGACAATAGTAAGGCTTATGGTTGTCAATTGTCAAGATAAAGTTGACAATTATTACGATAAGGTTGACAATATTTCTGTGGAGGGATAGCAAGAATGAGCAGGGTCCGACTTCGCGGCGAAGAAATCAGGCGCTTTATCCTTGATAAGGTCGAAACTCATGCTGGTGACGTAAGCAAACTTGCTGCTGCACACTTTGGGGTAACCCGGCAGGCGATCAATAAGCATTTGCAGCGGTTAGCTCATGAGGGTTCGTTGCGCGAGTCCGGCAAGACTCGTAGCCGCTCTTACAAACTCGCGCCCCTTGTGAATTGGGATCAGGCTTATGAGATAACACCAGACTTGGAGGAACACGTTGTTTGGCGGAACGACGTTAGCAGAGTTTTGGGCGATCAACCCGAAAACGTAATGGACATTTGGCAATACGGTTTTACTGAAATGTTCAATAATGCGAAAGATCACTCGGACGGATCACATATCGAGGTATTGATACAACGGACCGCAACTACCACTGAAATGGCGATCATTGATAACGGCGTGGGAATCTTCCGAAAGATTCAAAGTGCGTTGAATTTACTAGATGAACGTCATGCTGTTTTCGAGCTTGCCAAGGGCAAGCTTACGACCGATCCAGCACGGCACAGCGGAGAAGGTGTTTTTTTTACATCCAGAATGTTTGACTCATTTGACATTCTTTCCGCTGGTACTTATTTCTCGCATGAATTTGGAAAGGATTGGGATTGGGTGAGTGAGCGCACTGAACCTGAGAAGGCAAGAACGTCGGTTTGGTTGAAACTGAATAATCACACTTCAAGAACGCCCGAGAAAATCTTCGATCAGTTCTCGTCTGGAGATAACTATGGATTCAATAAGACCATGGTTCCCGTCAGACTTGCTCAATATGGGAACGACAAACTAATCTCCCGTTCTCAGGCAAGAAGGGTGGTTGCGCGCATTGATCTGTTTAAGGTGGTCATATTTAACTTCCAAGACGTGCCCACCATCGGGCAGGCGTTTGCTGATGAGATATTCAGGGTATTTGCGCAAGAGCATCCAGGGATGGAGCTTTTCATCAGCCACGCCAATTCGGAAATAAAGCGTATGGTTGCGCGTGCGAAATCCGGGCAGGCAGAGAGGGAAATAATAGAAGAAGCCGAAGCAGTGTTGCCGTCGGCGTTTTAGCTGGTGGCTTCTTTTACGACCCGCAAAGCGTTCTGGCTTTCGTCTAAAACGGAAAGTTCGGACCACGGCACGTCACGATGAAGTCCGATTGTGTCGCCTTTTGGGTTCTTAAGATCGGCAGTCTTTTTGTTTGCGTCAACGGCAATCACCATGTAGGTGACGAGTGATCCGTGCCGCATCACTGGATCGCCAACTCTTACTTTCTTTGCCATGCCCTCAGTTTCCCACAGGCCGTAGCCGATTGCCAACAGTTTGCCATCGTTTCAGCGGTCTGTAGTTTCCGGTTTTCCAGTCAGCCAGTACAGGCGTGACTTGGAAGCACGGTGCAAGATCGAAGGTGAGCGAAGTCTTGTCCTGAAACCGGATGTCCACGACGCTATATTCTGGGGAGAGAGACAGTTCCACGTCGGCAATGATCTTGCCCTTGGCTTGTGGAAACCTGAGAACTTTCCTTCTTCGGTGGGAACGGGTAGTTTTGTTGTCAGCCAATTGCGCCCTCCAGTGGTGCGGTTGGTTAGGGCCGCGTTCGTGCTGATAACACGGGCGCGGCTCGCTTATCCCTTATACCTTTGCTTTGGAGTGGGTGCAATGCCTGTGGATTTCAAACTGCACCACTACCAGAAAAGGAACCAAGTCCCGTAGGACGACACCGACTCTGACGCACGATCCCTTATGCATTGACGGGCATGACCTCCGCCATCGCGGAATATTTATGGAATGCCGACCACGACTACCCCGGGGGCACCACATCATGCCAATCACACGACGCACCTTTATAACGACTACCGCCGCGGCAGCCTGCGCTCCCGCATTTCTCGGCGCAACCGATAAGGCCGGCACCAAACCTCCAATTCTCGGCGACGGCGACCATCGCTACGAAGCAATCCATGACTGGGGAGAACTGCCGCGCACCATCAAGTACGGCAACACTCACGGCGTCTGCGAGGATTCCCAAGGCAACATTTACATCCACCACACGGTCCATGCCACCAGCGACAGCCTCGATACCATGGTGGTCTTCGATCAAAAAGGTAAGTTCGTCCGCTCCTGGGGACGTCAATTCAAAGGCGGAGCGCACGGCCTCACCATCCGCAAAGAAGGAAGCGAAGAGTTCCTCTACCTCTGCGACTACCAACACGGCATCGTCACCAAGCGAACCTTGAAGGGCGAGGAAGTATTCACCCTGGGTTATCCGGCAGAATCCGACGCCTATAAACCGAAAGACAAGACCTCGACGGTCGCCTATCGGCCAACGAATGTTGCCATAGCTCCCAACGGCGACCTATATATAGGTGACGGTTACGGCTCGAGCTTTATCAACCAATACAACCAGCAAGCTGAATTTATCCGCACCTTCGGCGGCCTAGGAAAAGCCGACGATCAGGTCGACTGCCCTCACGGCCTGTGGGTCGATA